>NZ_JBSWXD010000389.1:0-201 GCF_056160425.1 Micromonospora sp. ABR4_055 | reverse complement strand
GGCTGCTGACCACCGCCGTGGTCCATGTGCCGACGGACATGAACCGGGCCGCCTGGGCCTGGGCCCGCCTGACCGTACGCCTACAGCGCGGCGAACCGTTGCCGGCGTTTGAGGCGCGGCTGGGCGGGTTGTGTCTGGTGACCGGGCTGGACGACTTCGTGCTCACCGGCCTGCCGCCGGCGGCCCGCCGCCACCTGCACC
>NZ_JBSWXD010000388.1:0-212 GCF_056160425.1 Micromonospora sp. ABR4_055 | reverse complement strand
TCGAAACTGGTCCTCACTGTGTCGACCGGCTACCCACCGGTCATAACGGACTTCTACTGACATCCGTTACACAGATCTCCCTACAGGCCCGATCCCGGCGTGGCGGGCCAAAACAGCGCCGGCGCGGGTCGGGTCCATCACGAAACAGGTGGTGTCCGCGCCGATGAACACCCACAGCCACCAGCGGGCCGGCCCGTCACCACCATCGGGGG
>NZ_JBSWXD010000387.1:0-213 GCF_056160425.1 Micromonospora sp. ABR4_055 | reverse complement strand
ACGCGTTGGACCTGTTCTTCCCGAACCGTATCCCCATCGATGCCCGATAGTTGGACAGGATAGGGCGTTACACAGAAATTCGGACAGGCTCACCCGCGCCGGCGCTGTTCTGGCCCGCCACGCCGGGATCGACACCGCCACCGGACAGCTGACCCCGCACGCTGATGGTGGGCCACGGCGGCTGGTCGTCTCCAGCGACTTCTACACCGTCTA
>NZ_JBSWXD010000386.1:0-216 GCF_056160425.1 Micromonospora sp. ABR4_055 | reverse complement strand
CTCGGCATCGCCGGGCTGACCCTGGCCGGCGGCGCGGTCGCCGCCCCCGCCCTGGCCGCCGAGCACGCCCCCACCGCCCTGGCCGCACCCGCGGCCGCCGCGAGCAGCGACAGCGTCGACACCGACAAGCTCACCCCGCACGGCGTGCAGGGCGAACAGTCCCGCATCAGCCTGTCCGGCGAGCAGACCGACAACGTCAAGGGCATCATCGCCGCC
>NZ_JBSWXD010000385.1:0-219 GCF_056160425.1 Micromonospora sp. ABR4_055 | reverse complement strand
TCCACGCCCACCACAACCTGTCGTTGGGCGTGGCCAACAGTGTGATCGCCGTGCAGCACGGCACCACCCGGGTCGACGCCTCCCTCGCCGGCATGGGCGCCGGGGCCGGCAACGCCCCCCTGGAGGTCTTCACCGCCGTCGCGGACCTGCACGGCTGGAAACACGGCTGCGACACGTTCGCGCTGATGGACGCCGCCGAGGACCTGGTCCGGCCGCTGC
>NZ_JBSWXD010000384.1:0-226 GCF_056160425.1 Micromonospora sp. ABR4_055 | reverse complement strand
ACGACCGGACGGTGCGGGTGTGGGACGCGGCCACCGGCACCCCGATCGGCCAGCCGTTCACCGGCCACACCGATTGGGTGCGTTCGGTGGCGGCGGGGGAACTCGACGGCCGCCCGATCGTCGTCTCCGGCAGCCACGACCGGACGGTGCGGGTGTGGGACGCGGCCACCGGCACCCCGATCGGCCAGCCGTTCACCGGCCACACCGATTGGGTGCGTTCGGTGGC
>NZ_JBSWXD010000383.1:0-234 GCF_056160425.1 Micromonospora sp. ABR4_055 | reverse complement strand
ACCAGCGGTGCCGATGCCGACACAAACTGAACCCGACCACCGCGCCGACCAGCACCGCGATGGTGGCGGCGAGCACCACATCCAGCATCAACGTACCCCTCTCCCTGCAAAGTCCACTGTGTTCACCGGCCGGCGGGTCCGGATCGACCGGATCAGGCCGGCATCCCGGCCTGGAACTGCCGCGACTGCCAGTCCCGCAACGCCTGCTTGATCCGCACGTTCTCGTCCCGGGTG
>NZ_JBSWXD010000382.1:0-234 GCF_056160425.1 Micromonospora sp. ABR4_055 | reverse complement strand
CACCCGGGACGAGAACGTGCGGATCAAGCAGGCGTTGCGGGACTGGCAGTCGCGGCAGTTCCAGGCCGGGATGCCGGCCTGATCCGGTCGACCCCGGCCCGCCGGCAGGTGAACACAGTGGACGATGCAGGGGGAGGGGTAGCTTGATGCTGGATGTGGTGCTCGCCGCCACCATCGCGGTGCTGGTCGGCGCGGTGGTCGGGTTCAGTTTGTGTCGGCATCGGCACCGCTGGT
>NZ_JBSWXD010000381.1:0-234 GCF_056160425.1 Micromonospora sp. ABR4_055 | reverse complement strand
TGATCGTCTACCAGGAGCAGGTCATGGCGATCGCCCAGCAGCTGGCCGGCTACACGCTCGGCGCCGCGGACCTGCTGCGCCGGGCGATGGGCAAGAAGAAAAAGGAGATCCTGGACAAGGAGTACGTGCCGTTCTCGCAGGGCATGCGGGACAACGGCTACTCCGACGAGGCGATCAAGACGCTGTGGGACATCCTGGTCCCGTTCTCCGACTACGCGTTCAACAAGGCGCACA
>NZ_JBSWXD010000380.1:0-234 GCF_056160425.1 Micromonospora sp. ABR4_055 | reverse complement strand
ACGTCCGCAACCTCGTCGGCGCACTCGGCCCCTACCGACGCACCCCCTCCGTCCGCCGATTCTGCAACGACGCCAAAGACCTCATCGCCACCTGAGGGCGCCAGGAGCTACCGGCCAAGAGGGCGATTCAACTTGTTTGACCTTGAGGCTTATTCAGCAGGGTCCAGTAACCCACAGTGGACCCCCCGATGAATGAGACGGCCCGCCCTCCCATAGGATGGAGTTTCCACACAA
>NZ_JBSWXD010000379.1:0-239 GCF_056160425.1 Micromonospora sp. ABR4_055 | reverse complement strand
GTGAGATCGTCGACTGGGAGACGCCGTGCGCCTCGGCGATCTCCGCTTGGACACGGTTACGACGCATGTAGGTCAACGCGACCACGAGGGCGCGGTAGAGGCCGAGGATCGGTGGCCATGGTTCCGTGCCCAGGTTCCGGCATTCGGTGCGGACCAGCACGCAGAGGTCGCGGATCTGATCGGTCGTGAAGCCGGTGGTATGATACATGTTCGGCGGTCCGCTTTTCTTTGGTTGTTGT
>NZ_JBSWXD010000378.1:0-241 GCF_056160425.1 Micromonospora sp. ABR4_055 | reverse complement strand
ATCTGGCACAACAACAAGACCGGCGCACCCGTCACCCGGTCCCTGATCGCCTACGACCACTGACGGGACTTCGGAACAACTCGTCTAGGCCTGTTCGCGATCCGCATCAAGTCCCGGTGGTGCCCCCGCTGCGGCGCGACCACCGAGGAGATCCACCGGAGCATGCACCGATGACCGCGCCCGGCCGCCACCGCATCGCCGACCAGCCCATCGGCCGGCGGATCGCCCAACTCCGCGCCCG
>NZ_JBSWXD010000377.1:0-255 GCF_056160425.1 Micromonospora sp. ABR4_055 | reverse complement strand
CGGAGATGTCCTCGAAGTTGTCCGGCACCATCGAGCGCAGCAGCGACCGCATCGGCCCGCCGTCGAGCTGGAACACCCCGAGCGTGTCACCACGGGCGAGCAGCTCGTAGGCGCGCTTGTCGTCCAGCGGCAGATCCTCCAGGACCAGGTTGAGGTTCTGGTTCTCGGCGATCCCGGCCAGGCAGTCGTCCATCACGGTCAGGTTGCGCAGCCCGAGGAAGTCCATCTTCAGCAGGCCGATGGACTCACACGCGC
>NZ_JBSWXD010000376.1:0-255 GCF_056160425.1 Micromonospora sp. ABR4_055 | reverse complement strand
CGATCATCCCGGGCCCGCCGGGTGCGTAGTGGCCTGCCCACCGGGCGGCGATCCCGGACACGTCGAAGGCCTTCCGGTCGTGCATGCCCCCCGGACACGGATCACCCACGTCGACCACCCGTCCCGCGAGGTTGGCGACCACCTGCACGTTCTGCCCGCAGAAACCCTTCTTCTCGGAGAACAACCCGTCGACGTCGTCGCGTTCCCCGACCGGCGCGACCAGACCATCGACCAGGACCGCGTCCCGGCGGGCCT
>NZ_JBSWXD010000375.1:0-266 GCF_056160425.1 Micromonospora sp. ABR4_055 | reverse complement strand
CGGGCCGTGCCGGTCGGCCAGGGCGACGCCGGCGGCGAGGGCCCGGCGGGGGTCGCCGAGGATGGCCGCCGTCGACCCGGTCTGCACCGTGCGTCCATCGACCTCCAGCAGTACGCCGAGGTTGTCGAGGCCGTCCGGGACCGGCTGCCACGGCCCGACGGTGAACAGGGCGGCCGAGGTGTTGTCGGCGATCACGTCGGGCAGCGAGAAGGTGAAGTTGGCGTACCGGGAGTCGATGACCTCCAGCGCGGGGGCGACGGCCCGCA
>NZ_JBSWXD010000374.1:0-266 GCF_056160425.1 Micromonospora sp. ABR4_055 | reverse complement strand
CGGGCCGTGCCGGTCGGCCAGGGCGACGCCGGCGGCGAGGGCCCGGCGGGGGTCGCCGAGGATGGCCGCCGTCGACCCGGTCTGCACCGTGTGTCCGTCGATGTCGAGGAGTACGCCGAGGTTGTCGACTTCGTCGGGGACCGGCTGCCAGGGCCCGACGACGTACAGGGCGGCGGAGGTGTTGTCGGCGATCACGTCGGGCAGCGAGAAGGTGAAGTTGGCGTACCGGGAGTCGATGACCTCCAGCGCGGGGGCGACGGCCCGCA
>NZ_JBSWXD010000373.1:0-284 GCF_056160425.1 Micromonospora sp. ABR4_055 | reverse complement strand
TCCCGAACCCGACCACCGGCGAGTGCCACCGGTGCGGCGGCGTACCCGGCCCCTGCCGGCCGTTCCTGCGGGCGATCGCCATCCTGGACCGCTGGGACCCCAGTAGCGCCCGGCGGATCCGCGCCGTACTCCATCTCTCCGGGCTGATGACCGCCGGATACCCGCGCACGACGACCAGGACGAGTCCGCCGGATCGTACGGAGCGTCGGACGATGCCTGACGACGAAGCTCTGGTGTGCCCCGGTGATCTGGTGGCGCTGCGGCAGTGCGACCACGTGGACGGC
>NZ_JBSWXD010000372.1:0-288 GCF_056160425.1 Micromonospora sp. ABR4_055 | reverse complement strand
GCCGCTGCGGTAGGTAGGGGAACATGCCGGCCAGGTGGACCCGGGCGTAGCGGATCCAGTGGGCTTCGGAACGGGCGCCGAGCAGGACCTGCGCCACGGCCAGGCAGACCAGTTCGGAGTCGGTCAGCAGTGGTGGTCTGCCGCGCCACCGGGGCGTGCGGATGCTGTCGTCGATCTTCACGTACAGTGCGGTCAAGAGGGTGTCCAGGTCTTGCGTCACAACATGATCTTGGATGCCCTCTCCTCATGCCCGGACATCGACCCCTGACTTCGGAACTACTCGTCTAG
>NZ_JBSWXD010000371.1:0-319 GCF_056160425.1 Micromonospora sp. ABR4_055 | reverse complement strand
CGTCGACCCGGGTGGTGCCGTGCTGCACGGCGATCACACTGTTGGCCACGCCCAACGACAGGTTGTGGTGGGCGTGGATACCGATCTGCGTTCGCGGGTCCAGCACCTGCTGGTAGGCGTCGACCCGGGCGGCGACATCGTCCATCAGCAGCCGGCCGCCGGAGTCGGTGACGTAGACGCAGTGCGCCCCGTACGACTCCATCAGTTTGGCCTGCTGCGCGAGCCCGTCCGGGGTGTTCATGTGCGACATCATCAGGAACCCGGCGACGTCCATACCCTGGTCGCGGGCCCAGCCGATGTGCTGGGCGGCGACGTCGGC
>NZ_JBSWXD010000370.1:0-348 GCF_056160425.1 Micromonospora sp. ABR4_055 | reverse complement strand
TCGCGATGGGTGACCGGATCACCAAGGCGATGCCGCCGCCGGTGATGGGCAAGGACATCCCGCTGACCGGCATCTTCGACCCGAAACACCCGCGCTACCCGGAGGCGGTGGAGTTCCGGGCGCTGTACGAGTCCGACGGCGAGGTCCGCAAGATCGTCGACACGGCCAAGGGCCTGGAGGGGCTGAAACGGCAGTGGGGGGTGCACGCGGCCGGGGTGATCCTGTCCCGGGACCCCTTGGTGGACGTGCTGCCGATTCAGAAGCGGGAGCAGGACGGGGCGATCATCACCCAGTGGGACATGGGCGCGTGTGAGTCCATCGGCCTGCTGAAGATGGACTTCCTCGGGC
>NZ_JBSWXD010000369.1:0-350 GCF_056160425.1 Micromonospora sp. ABR4_055 | reverse complement strand
CGATCAGATCCACCGGATACCCGGTCCGCTCACTCAACACCTCCAGGATCGCCTCCTGGAACTGCGCCACCCCCACCGATCCGGCAGCCGGAGACGACACCGACGCCGCAGACACCGACGCGGACGCCGCAGACGCCGTGACGGCAGGCACCGGGCTCGGTGCGGTCACCGACGCGGCCGGTTCGGCAGTCGCGGGTACGGCCGCCATCTTCTCGGCCAACCACGCCACCATCGTGCGCACCGTCCGCGCCCGAACCAACTCCTCCAACTCCGACTCGTCACCATCCACCGACAACCGCAACCGGGTCGCCACCTCACCAGCAACCTCAGCCCGCTTGATCGAATCGATA
>NZ_JBSWXD010000368.1:0-387 GCF_056160425.1 Micromonospora sp. ABR4_055 | reverse complement strand
AAAGGACCCCGGCACCACCACCCTCTACCTCCCCGGCCAGCAACACACCCTCAACACCACCACCCAGGCCGTCACCGGCGCCCGCTACTACGCACTCCCCGGCGGAACCGTCTGCATCCGCACCGGCACCGGCACCGGCACCAACTACACCTTCGCCATCACCGACCGCCAAGGAACACCCACCCTCTACCTCAACCACACCGCCCAGACCCCGACCTGGCGCCAGTACACGCCCTACGGCGCACCACGAGGCACCTCCACTACCCCACCCGACAACCGCGGCTTCCTCGGCAAAACCGAAAACACCACCACCGGCCTCACCCGCCTCGGCGCACGCGACTACGACCCCACCACCGGCCAGTTCATCAGCGTCGACCCCATCCAGGA
>NZ_JBSWXD010000367.1:0-393 GCF_056160425.1 Micromonospora sp. ABR4_055 | reverse complement strand
GTCGGTCGCCCACCCCCCCCCCCCCCCCCCCCCCCCCCCCCCCCCCCACCCCCCCCCCCCCCCCCCCCCCCCGGCTTCGGTGAACCCGGCCCGATCGGCGGGATCGCCGACGCCCGTGCCTACACCCCCCGGGGTCGGACGGTGCGCGAGACAGCCGAGCAACGCCGTACCGGCCGCGCCGAACGCAGCCGGGATCCGTTCCGGCCCGCGCTGCAGGTGCTCGACGGGGGTCGGGCCACCAGCGGTCGGCCGCCGGACCGGACCGGCCCGGCGGACCCCGGCGACCCGGGCACCGGACCGGGTACCGGACCACGTCGCGACCCTGACCGCCGGACCACGCCGCGCCGCGACGTCGACCCGGACAGGAGGGGACGGCGCGGCGCCGACCCGGAC
>NZ_JBSWXD010000366.1:0-393 GCF_056160425.1 Micromonospora sp. ABR4_055 | reverse complement strand
GGGTTACCGTTTCACCGCGCGGTGCCGGGACGGGTCCCGGTCCTACCCGCGCTCCACGGTCGTTGACGTCCGCCTGCCCGGCGGCCTTGATGTTGATCGCCGCGTTGACATCCCGGTCGTGGTGACCGCCACACGGACACACCCACGACCGCACGTTCAACGCCATCCTGTCGTTGACGCGCCCGCAGTCCGAGCACATCCGGGTGGACGGGAGCCACCGGTCCACCCGGGCGAACGTACGCCCGTATCTCGCCGCCTTGTACTCCAGCATGGCGACGAACGACGACCATCCGGCGTCGTGCACCGACTTCGCCAGCCGGGTCCGGCCGAGACCGACGACACACAGGTCCTCGACGTACACCGCTTGATTCTCGCGGATGATCGTCGTGGACA
>NZ_JBSWXD010000365.1:0-416 GCF_056160425.1 Micromonospora sp. ABR4_055 | reverse complement strand
TCTGGCGCGACGCCCTCCACCCCCGACCGGGCCGGTGGCGACCCCCCCCCCCCCGCCTCCTCCGGGGCGATGCAGGGGCGTGGCGGTCAGAACGTGTAGGTCCGGGCGACGGTCACCAGTTCGCTGGTGTGTGAACCGGCCACCCCGACCCCGGTCGGCCGGGGGGTGAAGCCGGGCAGGTCCGCCAGGCCGTCGCTGCCGTCGGCCACCCGCACCCGGACCGGGCCGGTGGCGGCGTTCGCGCCGTCGCCGGCCCGCAGCACCAGCACGACCTCCAGCCCTTGCGGCGGCGGGGCGTGGAACACCGTCCCGAAGCTCCAGCCGTCACCGGACGAGGTGGCAGTTGACCCTACCCACCCCCCCCCCCCCGCCACCCCCTCCCCACCCCACCCCGGGACACCAAGCACCCAGAGACA
>NZ_JBSWXD010000364.1:0-437 GCF_056160425.1 Micromonospora sp. ABR4_055 | reverse complement strand
GGGGGTGAAGGCCCGCGCTGGGAGGGCCGCCAGGGCCCGAGCAGTGCCCTGACCTGGCCGGTTCTGCTGCTCGATGTACTGCGTCACGATGCTCGGTGGCGCGCCGCCGACGGAGCCGGCGAAGTACGAGCCCGACCAGAGAGTTTGTTGGCCCGGTGGTAGTGGCGTGCGAGGTCGGGGAACTCCTGCCGCAGGCGGCGCGGCGGGACGCCCTTGAGTGAGTTGACCAGGCGGGAAACGGCGACTTCGGGTGGGTGGTGGTCGACCAGCAGGTGGACGTGGTTGTGGCCGCCGTTGAACTCGACCAGCTCGGCCTCGAAGTCCGTGCGTACGTCCCGCATGATCGCCTCCATGCGGGTCAGGTGCCGGTCGGCGAACACCGCGTGCCGGAACTTCGGCACGAGAACCAAATGAACATGGATCGCGAAAACACAGTG
>NZ_JBSWXD010000363.1:0-442 GCF_056160425.1 Micromonospora sp. ABR4_055 | reverse complement strand
ACGATCTCACGGGCGGTCACCGCCATCACCCCGGTCCTCGACCGCGTGCTGGCGGGGTTCGTGCCGACCGCCGACGAGCTCGACCCGACCGCCCAGTACATCGTCGACGGCACTCTGTTCCCCTGCTGGTCATGGCGCACGGACCGCTGTCTGTACTCCGGCAAGCACAAGACCACGGGCATGAGCGTCCAGGTCGCCTGTACCCTCGACGGCGCGCTCGCCTGGGTCTCCGATCCCGTCACCGGCAACCACCACGACTCGTACGCGATCAACGACACCGGTGTTCTCGTCAGCCTGAATCCCGGAGACTGGATCGGCGACAAGGGCTACGTCGGCAACGGCATGATCACTCCGTACAAGAAGCCCAAGGGCGGCGAGCTCACAGAGTGGCAGAAGGAATACAACAGGCAGGTCAACAAGATCCGCTGGGTCGTCGAACAGG
>NZ_JBSWXD010000362.1:0-445 GCF_056160425.1 Micromonospora sp. ABR4_055 | reverse complement strand
GCATCCGTTGCCGCGCGGCCACGAGGTGGCGCGGGTTGTCGACCAACTCGCCGGTGGACAGCACCGCGAGATGCCGGATACCGACGTCCACACCAACCACCGAGCCGGGTCGGGCCGGGCTGCGTTCGGCGCGTTCGACCTCGACGGTGAACGACACATGCCACCGTCCGCCATCACGACGCACTGTCGCGGACATGATCCGGGCGGTGCCGGCTTCAATACGGCGGGCGAGCTTGCGGGCGGACTCGTGCAACTTCAACCGGCCCAGCCGGGGTAGCACCACGTGCATCCGGTCCGGTTCGACCCGGATCGCCCCGGTGGTGAACCGTACGCTGGGCGTGGTACGGCGGCGGGACTTGAACCGGGGGAAACCCGACGGCCGACCGGCGCGTTTCCCGCTGCGGGAGTCAGTCCAGTTCTTCAACCCGCGAGCGAGCGCGTCGAG
>NZ_JBSWXD010000361.1:0-447 GCF_056160425.1 Micromonospora sp. ABR4_055 | reverse complement strand
ATCGAAACTGGTCCTCACTGTGTCGACCGGCTACCCACCGGTCATAACGGACTTCTACTGACATCCGTTACACAGATCTCCCTACAGGCCCGCGCGGGTCGGGTCCATCACGAAACAGGTGGTGTCCGCGCCGATGAACACCCACAGCCACCAGCGGGCCGGCCCGTCACCACCATCGGGGGTGAACACGTGCCACGACGTCTCGTCGGCGTGCGGATGCCACGAATCACGGGACCGGGCGACAATCCGCTCCTCCAACGGCGCCAGCAACGTCCCGGCGGCCGCGCAGGTCCCGACCAACGTCGAGGAGCTGACCTCGGCGCCCTGGCGTGCCAGCCCGGCGATCAGGGAGTTCCGGGAGCGCCCGGCCACGAACCGTTCGACCAGCAGCATCGCGATGAACCCGTTACTGAACCGGCCCTTGCCGACCGCTTTCGGCGGGCCCGG
>NZ_JBSWXD010000360.1:0-458 GCF_056160425.1 Micromonospora sp. ABR4_055 | reverse complement strand
TTCCCGAAAGGGGTCCGCCGATCCGGAACCGAGCCCTGTCGATGTGACGTGGCGTGACGGCCCGGGTGTGATCAACTCGGGCGTGTCGCTTGTGGAGACGGCGGCCGGCATCGTCTAGATCATTCGGGTTATGTGGACTCAAACGATCAACGGCCGGCCGCCGCGTTGTGAGCGTATGACCGGGTTGGACTCCGATCAAGTCGACTGGTTGGTCGAGCAGGTGGACGCGCTGCTGGACTGGGACCTGCCGGTGGGACGGCCGCGGGCGTTGCCGCTGGACACGGCGCTGGTGATGGTGCTGTTCGGGCTGCGGCACAACCTCGCGCCGGACGTGCTCGGTGAGGTGTTCGGCTGCGGCTCGACGACTGTGGAGCGCTACCAGGACGAGTTGGAACCGTTGGTGGACGAGGTGTTGACCCCGTTGTACGAGCGGGTCCGTGACCAGGCCCGCCGGGACG
>NZ_JBSWXD010000359.1:0-463 GCF_056160425.1 Micromonospora sp. ABR4_055 | reverse complement strand
CATCGGTTTCCGGGAGTTGGTTTTGGGTTAGGTCCAGGGGGTGGGGGAGGAAGGGGCACCCCCTGGGGGGACCGGACCGAACCGGAAAACCGGGGCGCAGGCAGCAGCAGAAAAGAAGGCGACCGCGTCCGACCAAAGCCGAGCCCCGGCCCGCGACCGTTCCCGCCCTGACGGCGACCCCGACCTGCCCCGCCCGCACTGCCGCTGACGGGTCCGGTCGCTGGCGTGGCCCAGGCCAGCGAACTCGTCCTAGGACGCTTTACAGGTAGTGCGCCGGCTCACCCGGCCCGATCCCGCCCCACCGGTCGGACGGGCACGGGCACCGGCGCGGCGGCCGTTCGCGGGTACGCAGGAGCAGGGGAGGGGGGGGGGGGGGAGGGGCCACTTCGCCCGGTCACGGTTTATGGGAGAGCATTCCAGTATCGCCCTGGACCAACAACTCCACAGACAATGCCGGCTCGTG
>NZ_JBSWXD010000358.1:0-464 GCF_056160425.1 Micromonospora sp. ABR4_055 | reverse complement strand
GAGGCGTACGCCAACAACCACGCCGTCACCGACACCCGCCGTGCGCTCGACAGCGCCTTCGACCGGCTCACCGACGAACGTCCGGAACACGGCGACCCCGACTGGGCGTACTGGATCAACGAAGCCCAGGCCCACGCCCAGGCCGGCTACTGCTACGTCAAATTCGAAGACTGGACCCGCGCCCGCGAACACCTCCGAGCCGCGCTACGACTCCAGGACGACGAGTACAGCCGCGAAGGCGCGCTGCGCAACGCCCTGCTCGCCACCACCTACGTCCGGCAGGACCAACCCGAGCTGGACAAGGCACTCGCCCTCGGTGACCAGGCCGTCCAGACCCTCACCGGGCAGGTCACCTCCGCCAGGTGCATCAAGCACGTCCGCAACCTCGTCGGCGCACTCGGCCCCTACCGACGCACCCCCTCCGTCCGCCGATTCTGCAACGACGCCAAAGACCTCATCGCCAC
>NZ_JBSWXD010000357.1:0-465 GCF_056160425.1 Micromonospora sp. ABR4_055 | reverse complement strand
CGTGTTCCGGACGTTCGTCGGTGAGCCGGTCGAAGGCGCTGTCGAGCGCACGGCGGGTGTCGGTGACGGCGTGGTTGTTGGCGTACGCCTCGGCGGCGCGCAGGTCCAGGATCGTGCCGACTGCTCAGGCTGCCAGCCGCCTCGGTCAACAAGCGCGTGATCCCGTCCCCGCTGACTGCCACCGCATCGACCCTTCATCCGTAGTGGTCGCTCTCACGCACGGTAGCGGACCTGGTGTCCGGCAGGCTGCCCTGACACTGATCCGCACCGATACGCACCACGCGCACCCCCTCCTGTCACCACCCGACTGGGGTCAACTGGGCACATCGGATTTTGGCGGTGACCCGAATCCGATTCCGGTGAAACGGGCCAGGGGGGGGGGGGGGGGGCGAAACCCCACACCCCCCCACCGCCCCCCGAACGAAGATCACCCTCCCTCCCCCCCACCCCCAACCTCCCCTCCCA
>NZ_JBSWXD010000356.1:0-472 GCF_056160425.1 Micromonospora sp. ABR4_055 | reverse complement strand
GAGTAGGACCGGTAGCCGACTGTCAGTGGGGGGGGGGGGGGGGGGAAAGGAGAGGGCCAGAATCCCGCCCCCGCCCCTCCGCCTCCCCCCAAAAACCCCCAAAAGAGCCCACCCCCCCCCCCCCCCCCCCCCCCCCCCCCCCCCCCCCCCCCCCCCCCCCCCCCACTGCGTCTACGGCCTCGGCCGTCAGCCCGGAAGCCCGGAGAGCCGACAGCCCGGCGTCAGCTCGGAGGCCGTCAGCCCTGACCGGCCAGCGTGTACCCGATCGGCGGCGCGCCGTCGTCGGCCACCGGCTCCACCAGGCCGTCCTCGATCAGACTGGCCAGTGCCCGACGGCGCTGCAGATCGTCGCCCCACACCACGTCCAGCCGCTGCTGCGGCACCGGCCCGGTCGCCTCCCGCAGCACCGCCAGCAGCAGGCCACGGACCTGCCGGTCGGTGCCGGCGTACCGCTGCGATCGGCGGCTCGGCC
>NZ_JBSWXD010000355.1:0-478 GCF_056160425.1 Micromonospora sp. ABR4_055 | reverse complement strand
GGCCAGGGCCGTCCACCCGCCGCCAGCCGACCGGCGGCCGGTCCGCCGGTGCCGGCGGCGGCTGGCCGTCGAGCCACGCCCGGCCAGGCCGTCAGCAGCAACGGGCCGTCGCGCAACGCGCCCTGCCCGTGCGGGTCCGGCAAGAAGTACAAGCGCTGCCACGGCGCTCCCGGGGCCTGATCCCCGGCGAGTGTGCCCGGTCACACGACGTCGACTGTGACGGTCAACCAGCCGGTGGGCCGGCGCTCCAGCCGGAAGGCGAGCGCCCAGCTGCGCTCGGTGGTGCCGAGCACCGCGACGGCCTCCGCGACGCCGCTGGCCGGCTCGCAGACCCGCAGTTGACGGACCCGGAGCAGCTCGGCCGTGCGCCGCTTACCCCGGGTGACCGGCGTTGGCTGCGGCGATGCCGGCCCGCGTCGGACCCGGCCCGGGTCGTCCGGTCTCCGGGCCCGGTCGACGGCGGCGGCCAGCTGCGCGC
>NZ_JBSWXD010000354.1:0-452 GCF_056160425.1 Micromonospora sp. ABR4_055 | reverse complement strand
GATTGGTGGCAGCGGAAGGGGTGGAGAAGAGACGACGCCGGGCCCGACCGGGCGGCGCTGGCCCGGGCCGGACCGGACGCCGCACCGGCGGTCTCGCAGCGGATCTGCCACCGGACCCCGAGCGTCTCGTAGACGGCTTCGAGCAGCAGGTCCGGCGAGGCGGACAGCATGGTGGCGTGCACGCTGTGCCGGAAGGTCAGCACCAGCACGTCGCCGTCGACGTCGCGTACCGTCGCCTCGCGGACCACCGCGGCGGCTCGCTTGCTCCGGTTGCCGACCATGGCGAGGATCTGGTCCCAGGACCGCCGGACGGTTGCCGCGTCGAGGGCGCCCGGCGCGGCCGGGGCCGGCTGCGGCTCGGCGACGGCCGGGTCGGGCATCACCGCTTCCGGCGGTACGGCCGGCGCGGCGGCCGGTGGCCGCTCAACCGCCGGCGGCGCAGCCGGCACGGC
>NZ_JBSWXD010000353.1:0-539 GCF_056160425.1 Micromonospora sp. ABR4_055 | reverse complement strand
AGGCCCGCCGGGACGCGGTCCTGGTCGATGGTCTGGTCGCGCCGGTCGGGGAACGCGACGACGTCGACGGGTTGTTCTCCGAGAAGAAGGGCTTCTGCGGGCAGAACGTGCAGGTGGTCGCCAACCTCGCGGGACGGGTGGTCGACGTGGGTGATCCGTGTCCGGGGGCATGCACGACCGGAAGGCCTTCGACGTGTCCGGGATCGCCGCCCGGTGGGCAGGCCACTACGCACCCGGCGGGCCCGGGATGATCGGTGACAAGGGCTACCAGGGTGCCGGCATCGCGAGTCCGTACAAGAAGCCCCGGGGTCGGGAGTTGACCGAGGTCCGACGTGCGTGCAACACCGCGCTCAACCGGATCCGCGCCGCCGTTGAACGCGCGATCGCCCACCTGAAGTGTTGGAAGGTTCTCAAGACCGGATTCCGCAGATCGCTGGAACAGTTCCCCGCCACATTACTTACGGTAACCAAGTTGGAGATCTTTCGCGTTTACGGATTGCGTTGAACCGACCTGGAAATAGTTTTGGGAAGTCCTCCAG
>NZ_JBSWXD010000352.1:0-589 GCF_056160425.1 Micromonospora sp. ABR4_055 | reverse complement strand
TTTCCCCTCCCCCCCCCCCCCCCCCCCCCCCCCCCCCCCCCCCCCCCCCCCCCCCCCCCCCCCCCCCCCCCCCCCCCCCCCCCCCCCCCCCAGGCCCCGCGAAGAAGCCCAGGCCCACCGGCCAACACAGTGGACGTACCCGGAAAGGGGTTGTGATGCTGGAAGCGGTGCGTGCCGCCCCGGTTGCCCGACGACCAGGCCCCGGTCGTGCCGGAGGATGCGCTGCCGGATGTCGGCCATGATGCGCCGGTAGTGCGGCTCGAACTGACGTGCGGGCATGCCGAAATCGTGCCCCAGCTCGGCCTTTGCGGGAGACCCGCCGGGGTGGCGTCGATCCCGTGGAGCGGCGCTCAGCTGCTCTTTCGACGGTCGGCGCTACCTCGGCGATCCCCATCGACGCCCCGGCCGGGCCGGTGCACGCGGCACCGTCGGCCACTGCACACAACCCAGGAGTGCTCCCGATTGTCGGCGTTCGGCGGAACGTGTGCCGTCGGATGCCCGTACCAGCGGCCCTGTGGGCGTACCGCCGTTTGTGGCTGCGTGCGCAGGGCGGGCGGCCCGACCTCCGCGCCCCCGTTCGGGGTCGGGT
>NZ_JBSWXD010000351.1:0-591 GCF_056160425.1 Micromonospora sp. ABR4_055 | reverse complement strand
TCGACCGGATCAGGCCGGCATCCCGGCCTGGAACTGCCGCGACTGCCAGTCCCGCAACGCCTGCTTGATCCGCACGTTCTCGTCCCGGGTGACCGCCAACTCGGCCCGCACCGCCGCCAACTCGTCGGCGACCAGGTGCAGAAAGGCGCGTACCTCGGTCGGGTCGCAACCGCGCCGGGTGCGGACCGGAAACCGCCGGTCGCGGACCAGCCCGGGGCTGATCGACGGCCGCACCACACTGGCGCCGTAGTAGAGGTGGGTGGCGGCGTTGCCGCCGTGCCGGGCCGGCGGACGCGACCCGCCGCCGACAGCAGCGGCGGCGGGAGGCCGGGCAGCCGGCCGGGTCTGATCGGCGAGGCTGGCGAGCAGCCGGGCCTGCCGCCGGGAGCGCCGGGGGAACAGGACACGGTCGAGAAGTCTGCGCACGGGTGGGACCGCCCTTCCAATAGGTCACGGGATCGCCGCTACATCGCGGTTCGGTGGGGAAGGTGGGATGGGCGACCCGACCCCGAACGGGGGCGCGGAGGTCGGGCCGCCCGCCCTGCGCACGCAGCCACAAACGGCGGTACGCCCACAGGGCCGCTGGTACGG
>NZ_JBSWXD010000350.1:0-602 GCF_056160425.1 Micromonospora sp. ABR4_055 | reverse complement strand
CACTTGGAGAGGAGCCCGTTCAGGCGCTCGCTGCTCACCCAATTCCTCTTTCCTCCTGTTGGAGAAAACCGGAACCTTCCAGCCCCCTCGTCCCCCCCCCCCGACCTCGGTCGGAAGCGGGCCCCGCGTGCACAGCTACTTGGCCTTGTTGGCCTTCGCCTTGGCGTACTTCTGCTGGAACTTGGCGACCCGGCCGGCGGTGTCGAGGACGCGCTGCTTGCCGGTGTAGAACGGGTGGCAGGCGCTGCAGGTCTCAGCGTGGATCTTGCCGCTGGGTGCGGTGCTGCGGGTGGTGAAAGATGCGCCGCAGGAGCAGGTGACCTCGGTGGTCACGTACTCCGGGTGGATGTCCTTCTTCACTGATGGTCCTCTCTTCGTCGGTCGCCGGGTCGCCGTCGACGTCGACCGCGCCGTTGCGCGGGCCGACTCTGGCGTGAACCGGAACCTGGCCTGCTGTCAGTCTGCCACGGGCCGTGGCAGCGGGTCGCGGGGGGGGGGGGGGGAGAGGAACCAAGAACCCCAAAAAAAAAAACAAACAGAAAAAACAAAAACAACACCCAACCCCCAACCCCACAGAACAAGCGAAAACCGGAGTAAGCAGC
>NZ_JBSWXD010000349.1:0-602 GCF_056160425.1 Micromonospora sp. ABR4_055 | reverse complement strand
CCGAACAGCGGGTGGTCGGAGACGTACAGGCCGAGCATCTCCCGTTCGAAGGTGAGCAGGTCGGTCTTGTCCCACTCGCCGTCCGGGATCGGTGGGGTGACCACCATCGGACCCGCGCCGCCGCCGGCCGGGTCGGCGGCGCCGAACGCGTCGCCGAACAGGTCGTACTGGCCGACCGCCTCGTTGCGTTTGAGGTCCATGAACGAGTCGATCGCGTCGGCGTGCACGGTCAGCAGGCCCCGGCGGGTGTGCCCCAGCGAGTCGAACGCCCCCGCCTTGATCAACGACTCGACGGTACGTTTGTTGCAGGCCACCGCGTCGACCTTGCGCAGGAAGTCGTAGAAATCGGTGTAGGCGCCCTTGTCCTTGCGGCACCGGGCGATCGCGTCGACCACGTTCGTACCCACGTTACGCACGGCGGCCAGGCCGAACCGGATGTCGGCGCCGACGGCGGTGAACCGGGCCCCGGAGGCGTTCACGTCCGGCGGCAGCACCTTGATCTTCATCCGCCGGCACTCGGCCAGGTAGACGGCGGCCTTGTCCTTGTCGTCGCCGACGCTGGTCAGCAACGCGGCCATGTACTCGGCCGGGTAGTTGGCCTT
>NZ_JBSWXD010000348.1:0-615 GCF_056160425.1 Micromonospora sp. ABR4_055 | reverse complement strand
GGTACGTCGTTGACGGCGGTGACTCCGGCGCATGCGCCTGGTGTGGTGGATGTGGTGGTGACCACTGATGGTGGTTCGACTGATCCGTTGGCGTACACGTATCTGGCTGATGGTTCGGATGCGGTGGTGACGGATCTGGATCCTGATTTCGGGCCGACGTCTGGTGGTACCACGGTGACGATTACTGGTTCGGGTTTCACTGGGGCGACCGGTGTCACGTTTGATGGCGTGGCGGGTACGGGGTTCGCGGTGAATCCGGCTGGTACGGAGATCACGGTGGTGACTCCGCCGGGTGCTGCTGGTCCGGCTGATGTGGTGTTGGTGTTCCCGGCTGGTACTGCGGATGCGGGGATCTTCACCTATGTGCCGCCGACGATTGATTCGGTGGTGCCGGATTCGGGTCCGAACACGGGTGGTACCACGGTGACGGTCACGGGTTCCGGGTTCACCGGGGCGACTGATGTGACGTTCGGTGGTGTGCCGGGGACTGATCTGGTGGTGGATCCGTCGGGTATGTCGTTGACGGTGGTGACGCCGCCGGGGCCGGTGGGTCCGGTTGATGTGGTGGTGGTGTTGCCGGGTGACGACGCGGTCGCTCCGGACGGCTTCACCTAC
>NZ_JBSWXD010000347.1:0-615 GCF_056160425.1 Micromonospora sp. ABR4_055 | reverse complement strand
CACATTACTTACGGTAACCAAGTTGGAGATCTTTCGCGTTTACGGATTGCGTTGAACCGACCTGGAAATAGTTTTGGGAAGTCCTCCTGATCTTGCGCACCAGAAGGGACTCGAGCACTTAATCTTTCGATTCGCAGAGGCCGCCGGTGAGGGCTGGTGCCTGGTCCGATCGTCGGCACTGCGTACACCCATCGCCGCAGTCAACAAGGTGGCCGGCACCGTCGGAGCCATCTCCACGCAGCCTTCGCGGTGTTGGCGACCGGTCCCGAAGGCGACGGCTTCTCCGGGGCCGTGTACTGCGGGGTCGAACGCCTCGCTGGCGCGGTGCCGCGATGTGTGCGGGCGGCGTGGGGCCGGGCAGGGGTGCCGATCGCGTCCGTTCCGGGGTGCGGCGTACCGCCCGCCCCGGAACCCCGGGCGTGGCTGCGGCGCCGGTCAGGCGCTTTTCGACCCAGCGGGGATCGAGGTGGCGTTGCCGGGTCGGATGCTCCTATAGATGTCAAGCTGCTAGTTCAAGATCTTTCGAGGTGATGAGCTGGTAAAGCTCGCGCGCGACGTAGCGCTTGAGGCAGCGGATGATCTCTTTCTTGGACAGGCCTTCCTTGGTGCGCTGCT
>NZ_JBSWXD010000346.1:0-624 GCF_056160425.1 Micromonospora sp. ABR4_055 | reverse complement strand
AGTTGAGCTGTGGGTTTTCACAGTCGACGCGACAAGCCGCCTACGAGCTCTTTACGCCCAATAAATCCGGACAACGCTCGCGCCCTACGTCTTACCGCGGCTGCTGGCACGTAGTTGGCCGGCGCTTCTTCTGCAGGTACCGTCACTTACGCTTCGTCCCTGCTGAAAGAGGTTTACAACCCGAAGGCCGTCATCCCTCACGCGGCGTCGCTGCATCAGGCTTCCGCCCATTGTGCAATATTCCCCACTGCTGCCTCCCGTAGGAGTCTGGGCCGTGTCTCAGTCCCAGTGTGGCCGGTCGCCCTCTCAGGCCGGCTACCCGTCGTCGCCTTGGTAGGCCATCACCCCACCAACAAGCTGATAGGCCGCGAGCCCATCCCAAGCCGAAAAACTTTCCACACACCACCATGCGGCAGCATGTAATATCCGGTATTAGCCCCGGTTTCCCGGGGTTATCCCAAAGCCTGGGGCAGGTTGCTCACGTGTTACTCACCCGTTCGCCGCTCGAGTACCCCGAAGGGCCTTTCCGCTCGACTTGCATGTGTTAAGCACGCCGCCAGCGTTCGTCCTGAGCCAGGATCAAACTCTCCAACAAAAACTTGTGAAGAAATCAAACCCGGCATT
>NZ_JBSWXD010000345.1:0-671 GCF_056160425.1 Micromonospora sp. ABR4_055 | reverse complement strand
ACTGTTCCCTCCAAACCCCCCCCCCCCCCCCCCCCCCCCCCCCCTCTTCCCTTCCCCCCCCCCCCCCCCCTTCTCGCGTCGTCGCCGGCACTAGACTGCGGCGGTGGCCGCAGCGCACCTGACCCGCCTGGTCGACCTCCTGGTCCGGCAGGTGGCCCACTGGGAACAGCCCCGATGGGCGGTGGGTGACGGCCACCGTGCGGACGATTTCCACGATCTGGTGCAGTACCTTGCCGATGTGGGCGCGGTCGCCGAAGGGCGGCCCGGCCGGCAGGTACCCCGGCTGAGCCGGGACACCGCGCTGCCCGACCAGTTGCGGGTGGTCGCCGCCGACCTGATCCGGGCGGCACCCGACCCTGCGGTGCTGGAATCGGCGGCGGCTGCGGTGCGGCGGCTGCGCGGCCGGCTCGAAACGCCCTGACCCGTCGCCGGAGCACCGGAAACACCCAGCCGACCGGCACCCTGCCCGGACCGTTGCGGCCAGTGGTACGCGGTGGGTCAGCGGTGCGGGGCGGTGTTCGCCGCCGCGAGTACCGCCGGAAGCAGCGCGTGCGCCCAGATCCGGTATCCGTCGGCCGAGGGGTGGTAGCCGTCATGGCAGTAGGTGTTGGGGTCGGCGCGGAACACCGCGCCGGTCTCACCGGCCAGGTCGACCACCCGGGCGCCGGCGT
>NZ_JBSWXD010000344.1:0-685 GCF_056160425.1 Micromonospora sp. ABR4_055 | reverse complement strand
CCGGTCAGGGGTCTGCCGCCGTTGCGACCGCAGGCGTCGAGGTAGGCGGTGAGGTAGGTCAGGACGTTGAGGCCGGCCTGTTCGGCGGTGGCGGTGACGGTCCAGACGGTCGCGGCGAGGCGCGCGGCGTCGTCGGTGCGGGAGCCGTAGGCGTTCTTGCGGGTGATGACGGGCCGTCGCAGTGCCCGCTCGGACGTGTTGTTGTCCAGGCTGATCATCGGGTAGTCGCGGTGCGCGGTCAGGCCGTCCCACTCGCGGTCCAGGGTGGCCAGGGCCTTCTTCGCGGGTTGTTGCAGGCCGGGGCTGGCCATCTGGGCCTGCCGGGCGGTGTCGATCGCCTGCAGGGCGGTGTCCCAGGCGGTGTACGCGTCGTCCAGCCGGGTCGCCGCCGTCCCTGCGGCGGCCGTGGATGCGTTCCACGCGTCGGTCAGCTCGTCGTGGGCGTGGTACAGGGCCTTGATCCGGTCCAGCCAGTCTCGGGTCCAACACGCCAGTTGGGTCGGGTTCGCGTCCCCGGCGCGCACGAAGTACCGGCGGACATGGGCCCAGCAGTACAGGTTGGTCAGGCCGTCGGTCCTACGCCCGGCCGAGGCGTAGACGGTGTAGAAGTCGCTGGAGACGACCAGCCGCCGTGGCCCACCATCAGCGTGCGGGGTCAGCTGTCCGGTGGCGGTGTCGATCCCGG
>NZ_JBSWXD010000343.1:0-703 GCF_056160425.1 Micromonospora sp. ABR4_055 | reverse complement strand
CGGCTGGCCGATCAGGCGGCGGCCGCCCGGGTCGCCGCCGCCGACGCGGACCGGGCCGTCGCAGACGCGGAGGAACGCGAGGAGAAGGTCCGCGCCGAGCTGGCCGCCATCGGTGACCCGGCCGACCGACGGCTGCTGCTGCAGACACACGCTGAACGGGACCGGGTCGCCGCCGAATCGGCCGAGCTGGCTCCGGCGCTCGCCGCCGCGCAGGCCGAGCAGGTCGCTAGCCAGGCGGCGCTGCGGTCGGCTCGGTCCACCGCCGAGGCGGCGGACCGCGAGTTGGACCGCGCCCGGCAGTCGTACCAGGAGGCGCAGTCCGCTGACCTGGCCGCCGCGCTACGCCACGATCTCGTCGCCGGGGCGGACTGTCCGGTCTGCGCGCAGCCGGTGGGCACGGTGCCGCCGGTGCCGGCTGGGTCCCGGGTCGCCGAGGCGAAGTCCGCCGGTCAGGCCGCCCGGGCCGCCGCCGACCAGGCCCGCCAGGCGGTCGCCGACGCCGAGCAGTCGCTGCGCGGGGTGGAACGGGCCGTCGACCGGGCCAGGGTACGGGCCGAGCAGCTGACCGCCCGGCTGGCGCAGCTCGACGCCCGGTTGTCCGACTCGCCCGGTGCCGAGGCGTTGCGCACCGACCTGGCCACGGTCGACCGGTTGCAGCGCGCCCTCGACGACGCCGGTGGCCAGGTCCGCCGCGCCCGGGAGG
>NZ_JBSWXD010000342.1:0-748 GCF_056160425.1 Micromonospora sp. ABR4_055 | reverse complement strand
GTGCACCCGCAACGCGCCCGCGTCGACCAGGTCGGCCAGCAGGGCGGCGGCCAGACCGTACCCGACCGGCCCGGCCGGCAGACGCGGCCGACCCGTCACATCATCGGCCGCCAACAGGAAGAACTCGTCCGCCAGCAGCGGCGACCGGCCCCGTACCGCCGCAGCCGGCACCGGCACCCCACCACCGGAAGCAACAGCGGCGGCGGCCGTGGTGGCCTGGGTGCGGTAGACCGTCATGCCGGCTCCCGCCGCCGCGCCCAGGCGATGAACCGCGCGTACGTCTGCTCCGGAGTCAGGCCGGGCAGGTCACGGGCGGCTTCGGCGGCGAGCTGGGCCACGTACATGCAGCGGCCGATCCGGTCGAAGCTCGCCATCAGCTCGGCGCGGGCCGGCTCGCACGGCCACGGCCGGCGGCAGGCCCGGCACCGCCACGACGGACGCCACGCCACATGCCCGACCCGGCCCACCACGGCCACCACCCGCGCGGTCACCGGCCGGCCCGCCGCCGGGACCGGCCGGGCCACACCCAGGTCCGCCGCAGGGTCACGGTCCGCGCCGGCTGCGGCGCCCACCGACGCCCGGCCGCCTCGACCTGCGCGGGCAGCAGCCCGCCGGTCGGACACGCCGGGCAGGTCAGGGTACGGCCGCAGCCGGGACACCAGCGGTGCCGATGCCGACACAAACTGAACCCGACCACCGCGCCGACCAGCACCGCGATGGTGGCGGCGAGCACCACATCCAGCATCAA
>NZ_JBSWXD010000341.1:0-750 GCF_056160425.1 Micromonospora sp. ABR4_055 | reverse complement strand
GGGAGCGCCCGGCCACGAACCGTTCGACCAGCAGCATCGCGATGAACCCGTTACTGAACCGGCCCTTGCCGACCGCTTTCGGCGGGCCCGGCGCGGTCACCGTCCTCGCCCCGGCACACCGGCACCGCCGCCGGTACCGGCGCCGACGGTGCACCACCACCCGCACCGTCACCCGCCAATCGACCTGCTCGAAGGCGTGATCGTCGAACGCCTCGAACCGCGACGAACAGTCCGGGCAGCAGTACCCGCCCCCGGCGAAGTCCCACACCACCTCCACCCGCGGCAGATGCGAGTAATCCCTGCGACCGGCCCGCCCTCCCGGCCCCCGCCGCGGTGCCCTCTCCCGCTCACGCTCGCCAGGCTCACCGCCATACCCACCCTGGCCGTCACCGTCGCCCGCCGTCGGCTGCGGCCGAACCCGCTCCGACGAACGCCCGAACACCAACCGCTGCAACACCGCCAACTCCGCCGACACCCGCTCCAACTCGGCCTCACGCCGCACATCACGTTCCCGCAACCGCTCGTTCTCCACCCGCAGCGCCGCGTTCTCCTCCCGCAACTGCCCGGCCAACCGCTCCCACCGCTCGTTGGCCTCCACCACCCGAGCCAGCGCAGACCTCAACCCCGCGTCAGCATCCGCCTCCACCGAAGCACCAACCGAGACCGTCACGGCCGCAAATCAACACCACCACGGCTGCCGGAGCACGCACCAACTGTCCGACTACACAAAGTCACCCACGGGAACTGGGA
>NZ_JBSWXD010000340.1:0-763 GCF_056160425.1 Micromonospora sp. ABR4_055 | reverse complement strand
GCGGATCTGCCGGACGGGCCGGCGACCGTGGTCGACGTGCTGCGGGCGACCGACTTCCTGCTGCCGGCGGTCGAGATCGTCGACTCGCGGATCACCGACTGGGACATCTCGATCGTGGACACGGTGGCGGACAACGCCTCGTCGGGGCTGTTCGTGCTCGGCGATCGGCCGGTGCCGCCCGCCTCGGTGGACCTGCGGGGGTGCGGCATGGTGCTGGAATCGGCCGGTGTGCCGGTGTCGGTCGGCGCCGGGGCGGCCTGCCTCGGTAACCCGGTGCACGCTGTCGCCTGGCTGGCGTCGACCCTGGCCGCCGCCGGGGATCCGCTGCGGGCCGGCGACGTCGTGCTCTCCGGTGCGCTCGGCCCGATGGTGCCGGTCATCCCCGGGGCGGCGTACGAGGCGCGGATCGCCGGGCTCGGCAGTGTGCGGACCAGATTCAGCGCGAAACCGGCCGTCCGGTCGGCCGGCGGCGAGTCAGGGGAGGGGTCGTGATGGGTGTCGGGGTGGCGGTGATCGGGTCGGGCAACATCGGCACCGATCTGATGATCAAGGTGCGGCGGTTGTCGGAGTCGGTGGACATGGTGGCGATGGTCGGCATCGACCCGGAATCCGACGGGCTGGCCCGCGCCCGCCGCCTCGGCGTGGCGACCACCGCCGACGGCGTCAACGGCCTGGTCGCGATGCCCGAGTTCGCCGACGTGCGACTCGTCTTCGACGCCACGTCGGCGGGCGCGCACCGGCGCAACAACGAGATCCTGCAGGC
>NZ_JBSWXD010000339.1:0-766 GCF_056160425.1 Micromonospora sp. ABR4_055 | reverse complement strand
CAGGTCCTGCTCGGCGCCCGTTCCGAAGCCCACTGGATCCGCTACGCCCGGGTCCACCTGGCCGGCATGTTCCCCTACCTACCGCAGCGGCCCGGCTACAACAAACGGCTCCGCGCCGCCCTCCCGCTGATCAAGAAGACGATCCGGAACCTGGCCCGCGACAGCGACTTCTGGTTCGACAACCACTGGATCGTCGACTCCACCCCGGTGCCGTGCGGCATGTCCCGCCCCACCGTGCAACGTTCGGACCTGGCCGGCTGGGCCGGATACGGCTACTGCGCCTCCCACTCCCGGTTCTTCTGGGGACTGCGCCTGTACCTGGTCTGCACCCCGACCGGGATGCCGATCCTGTGGGCCCTGGCGAACCCGAAGATCGGCGAGCGGGAGGTCCTCGCCGCGATGCTGGAGGTCGAGGCCGGTGTCGTCGCAGAACACGACGGCATCCTGTTGATCAGCGACAAGGGCTTCGCGTCCGGACCACTCGAGCGGGAACTCGCCGACCAGGGCATCACCCTGCTACGCCCGTCACGCAAGCGGGAGAAGGCCCGCTACGGCGAACCGATGCTCAAGAAGGTCCGGCAGCTGATCGAGTCGGTCAACGACACCCTCAAGGGCCAGCTTGATCTTGAGGAACACGGTGGGCGGACCTTCGTCGGCGTCGCCGTACGGGTGGCCCAGCGACTCCTCGCGATGGCCGCCGCGATCTGGCACAACAACAAGACCGGCGCACCCGTCACCCGGTCCCTGATCGCCTACGACCACTGAC
>NZ_JBSWXD010000338.1:0-767 GCF_056160425.1 Micromonospora sp. ABR4_055 | reverse complement strand
CCAGTTCCGGGTCTACCCGACACCCGGCCAGCAGATCGCGCTGGCCCGGGCGTTCGGATGCGCCCGGGTGGTGTTCAACGACGGGCTGCGCCTCCGGCGGACCGCCCACGAGCAGGGTCTGCCGTACGTGTCGGACGCCGAGCTGTCGAAGCGGGTCATCACGCGGGCCAAGGTGACTCCGGAGCGGGCGTGGCTGGGCGAGGTGTCGGCGGTGGTGTTGCAGCAGGCCCTCGCGGACCTGAACGCCGCGTACCGCACCTTCTTCGCCTCGATCACGGGCAGACGCAAGGGTGCGAAGGTGGCGCCGCCGAGGTTCCGGTCCCGTAAGGACAACCGGCAGGCGATCCGTTTCACCCGTAATTCCCGGTTCACGGTGCTGGACAACGGTCGTCTGCGGCTGCCGAGGATCGGCGACCTGGCGGTGCGCTGGTCCCGGTCGTTGCCGTCGGACCCGTCGTCCGTGACGGTCATCCGGGACGCCGCCGGGCGGTACTTCGCCTCGTTCGTCGTGCGGACCAGCGAGGACGAGCCGCTGCCCGAGGTGGACGCCGAGGTGGGGATCGATCTGGGGCTGACGCACTTCGCGGTCATGTCGGACGGCACGAAGGTGGCCGCGCCGAGGTTCCTGCGCCGCGCGGCCCGCAAGCTCAAACGGCTGCAACAGGCCCTGTCGCGTAAACAGCGGGGCAGCAACCGCCGTGGGAAGGCTGTCGTGAAGGTCGCCAGGGCGCACGCCCGGGTGGCCGACACCCGGCGGGACTGGCAGC
>NZ_JBSWXD010000337.1:0-816 GCF_056160425.1 Micromonospora sp. ABR4_055 | reverse complement strand
ACCGACTTCGCCAGCCGGGTCCGGCCGAGACCGACGACACACAGGTCCTCGACGTACACCGCTTGATTCTCGCGGATGATCGTCGTGGACAGCTTGTGCTGCCAGTCCCGCCGGGTGTCGGCCACCCGGGCGTGCGCCCTGGCGACCTTCACGACGGCCTTCCCACGGCGGTTGCTGCCCCGCTGTTTGCGCGACAGGGCCTGTTGCAGCCGTTTGAGCTTGCGGGCCGCGCGGCGCAGGAACCTGGGTGCGGCGACCTTCGTGCCGTCGGACATGACCGCGAAGTGCGTCAGCCCCAGATCGATCCCCACCTCGGCGTCCACCTCGGGCAGCGGCTCGTCCTCGCTGGTCTGCACGACGAACGAGGCGAAGTACCGCCCGGCGGCGTCCCGGATGACCGTCACGGACGACGGGTCCGACGGCAGTATCCGGGACCAGCGGACCGTGAGGTCGCCGATCCTCGGCAGCCGCAGACGACCGTTGTCCAGGACCGTGAACCGGGAGTTGCGGGTGAAACGGATCGCCTGCCGGTTGTCCTTACGGGACCGGAACCTCGGCGGTGCCACCATGCTGCCTTTACGCCTGCCCGACACGGAGTGGAAGAAGGTGCGGTAGGCGGTGTTGAGGTCCGCGAGGGCCTGCTGCAACACCACGGCCGACACCTCGCCCAGCCACGCCCGTTCCGGTGTCGCCTTGGCCCGCGTGATGACCCGCTTGGACAGTTCGGCGTCCGAGATGTACGGCAGGCCCTGCTCGTGGGCGGTCCGCCGTGCGCGCAGCCCGTCGTTGAACACCACCCGGGCGCATCCGAACGCC
>NZ_JBSWXD010000336.1:0-842 GCF_056160425.1 Micromonospora sp. ABR4_055 | reverse complement strand
TGGTCGCGATGCCCGAGTTCGCCGACGTGCGACTCGTCTTCGACGCCACGTCGGCGGGCGCGCACCGGCGCAACAACGAGATCCTGCAGGCGCACGGGCGGACGGTGGTCGACCTGACCCCGGCCGCGGTCGGCCCGTACGTGGTGCCACCGGTCAATCTGGACGCCCATTTGGCCGAGCGCAACGTCAACATGGTCACCTGCGGTGGGCAGGCGACCGTACCGGTCGTCGCCGCCGTCGCGGCGGTGGCCCCGGTCGCGTACGCGGAGATCGTCGCGTCGATCGCATCCCGCTCGGCCGGTCCGGGCACCCGGGCGAACATCGACGAGTTCACCCAGACCACCGCCCGCGCCCTGGAGGTCGTCGGCGGTGCCGGCACGGGCAAGGCGATCATCGTGCTGAACCCGGCCGACCCGCCGCTGCTGATGCGTGACACCGTCTACTGCCTGATCCCGGCCGGCGTCGACACCGACGCCGTCGCCGAATCGGTGGACGCCATGGTCGCGTCGGTCGCCGGGTACGTGCCCGGCTACCGGCTCAAACAGGCCGTGCAGTTCGACCCGGTCGACGCGTACGTGCCGGCGCTGGGCAGCCACTTCACCGGCACCCAGGTGTCGGTGTTCCTCGAAGTGTCCGGTGCCGGGCACTACCTGCCCGCGTACGCCGGCAACCTCGACATCATGACCTCGGCCGCTTTGCGTACCGCGGAACGTCTGGTCGCTGTTCGAGCGGAGGCGCGGTCATGACCCGCCTGTACGTCCAGGACGTCACGTTGCGCGACGGCATGCACGCCATCGGGCACCGGTACACCGTCGAGGAGGTCCGGGCGATCGCCGCCGCGT
>NZ_JBSWXD010000335.1:0-845 GCF_056160425.1 Micromonospora sp. ABR4_055 | reverse complement strand
GCGACTTCGCTCCAGGCGATGGCGTGGGCCGTCGACCGGATACGGACGAACCATTTTACGGTGACCCCGACCTCGGCGATGAAGACCATTGCGGCGACTAGCGCCACTTCTTCGTTATTCCCCCCCCTTCCCCCCTCCCCCCCCCCCCCGCCGAAGGGCGTGACCGGTGTTCCGGTCGGTCCGTGGGACGGGCGGAACGGGACAGGCGGTACTCAGCGGGCCGCGAGCACCGCGGTGACCACGGCGTCGGCAGCGGCCTCGTGCTGGGCGTAGTGCCCCGGGTACGCCGAGACCTGCACCGCCTGGGCGGCGACGGTCAACGGCAGCTGTTCCCAACCGGCCACCCGCTGCAGGGCCAGATAGAACTGGGTCGCCGAGTAGGTCGGGTTCATCAGGTCTGCCACCGCCCCCCAGCCAGTGCTGGTGCGCTGCTGGAACAGTCCGACCGAGTCGTGGTCCCAGCCGGTGCCCTGGTGCGGGTAGTTCTTGGACTCCGGCAGCACCTCGCTGGCCCGGTTGAGCAGGGTCGACTCCTGCATCGCGGTGGCCACCGCGATCACCATGGCCCGGCGCGGCAGTTGCAACGCCAGGCCGGCGTCGACGATGGCCGTGGCATTGTCCATCTGCACCTGGGACAGCCCGGCGACCGGGGCGACGGTGGTCGAGGTCGGTTCCGGGGCGGGCTCGGCGGTCTCGGTGGGCTCCGCAGCGGCGACGTCCGGGTCGGCCGGTGCTTCGGTGGTCTCAGCGGCCTGGGCTGCGGCGGCGGCCGCCGGTTCCCCTTCGCCGGGCTCGGGGCGCTGGGCCCGGGACGTGGCGTCGGCCGCGTCGGCCCGGCGCTGCAG
>NZ_JBSWXD010000334.1:0-861 GCF_056160425.1 Micromonospora sp. ABR4_055 | reverse complement strand
GAGGTGATGAGCTGGTAAAGCTCGCGCGCGACGTAGCGCTTGAGGCAGCGGATGATCTCTTTCTTGGACAGGCCTTCCTTGGTGCGCTGCTCGGCGTAGGCGCGGGTGCGCGGATCCCAGCGCAGCCGCACGAGTACGACGCGGTAGAGGGCGGCGTTGGCCTGTCGGTCGCCGCCGCGGTTGAGTCGGTGGCGGTTGGTCCTGCCGGACGAGGCGGGGATCGGGGCGACACCGCAGAGCATGGCGAACCCGGCCTCGGAGGTGAGCCGGTCGTGGTTCTCGCCGGCGGTGACGAGCAGCTGACCGGCGACGTCGGGGCCGACGCCGTGGGCGGCGAGCAGGCCAGGGTTGATGGCGGCGACGAGCGGTTCGAGTAGTTCGTCGAGTTCGGTGATCTCGGCGGACAGTTGCTGGTGGCGGCGGGCGAGCGAGCGCAGGGCGATCGTGGCTGCGGTGGCCGGAGCTGCGGCGTCGGCCGGGTCGAGCTGCAGGCTGGCGCAGGTGGCGATCAGCTGCTTGACGGCCAGGCCGCGCAGTTGGGCGCGTAGCTGGTCGGGGGCGGTAACGATCAGTGCCTTGATCTGGCGTTGGGTGTCGGCGCGCTGGTCGACGGCGCTGCGGCGGGCCACCCGCAGGTTGCGCAGGGCTTCGACGCGGCCGTCGCGCTGCTCGGGGGTGCCGGTACGTTCGCCGGCCAGGGCGGCCTTGGCCGCTTGGATGGCGTCGATCGGGTCGGACTTGCCCTGGAAGCGGCGGGTTTTACGGTCAGGGCGGTCGACCTCGACCAGCTCAACCTGCTCGTCGCGGAGTCTGCGAGCGAGTCCGGCCCCGTAGGCGCCGGTGCCTTCGACCCCGACCCGC
>NZ_JBSWXD010000333.1:0-872 GCF_056160425.1 Micromonospora sp. ABR4_055 | reverse complement strand
GCCCGGGCCTGGGCCACACCGGTGGCGGCCAGCGCCGCCATCGCCACCGCGTCGGCGGCGGTGGCCTCCACCGCCCAGGCCAGCGGCCCGGCGTCGGTGACGATCTCGGCGTGTACCGCGCCGGCCGGCAGCCGGCGGGCCACCACCCGCGCCGGTACGGCGAACCGCAGGGTGAGCGCCTTCCACCAGCGGCGCGCCGCCGGTTCGCCGGCCCACTCGGCCTCCGGCACCGGGTCCGTGTCGAGCCGGCTGCGTACGGCGTGCACCAGCCGGCGCAGCGCCGCCCCGCTGGCGTGCCGGACGTCGACGCCGATCGCGGCCGTCTCCGCCCAGCGGACCGCTGACCCGGCACCGTCCTCGGCACCGGCGTCCCGCGCGTCACCGTCGCCGCGCGGCGCACCGATACCGAGGACGGTCTCGGCGTACCGCAGGGTGGCGTCGACCCGGGCGGCGTCGGCGGTGGCCGCGACCCCCAGCGCCGGGCCGGCCAGGGCCAGCATCGCCGGCAGTTGCGGCAGGTCGCCGGGGACCGCCGGCGGCAGTACGCCGAGCTCCGGGTCGCTCAGCGCCTCCAGCCGCAGCCCGACCGCGTCGATGTCGGACGGCGCACCGGGCAGCGGCACGCGGGCGGCCGGCAGCCACGGATGGTACGTGGCGCGGACCGGGTCGAGCCGGGCGACCAGGACCGACGGGTAGTACGGCCCGGGGGCGGCCGGTTCGCCGCCGGGCAGGGTGGCGGCTTCCTCGGCCGGGTCGGGCAGACCGGCGACGGCGCAGACGATGCGGTGCGCCGCGGCGGCCCCGATCAGCGCAGCCAGCGCCGGTGTCACCGACGCCCCCGCAAGCGCCGGGCCGGGCGCCTCGCTCAGGCC
>NZ_JBSWXD010000332.1:0-880 GCF_056160425.1 Micromonospora sp. ABR4_055 | reverse complement strand
GGCCTACAGTCGGCGCATGCCCCGGTCGCAGCCCGACACCGACGCTGGCCCGGCCGCGCCGCACTGGCGGTCGGCGGCAGCGGACGCCGGCCCGGCGGGGTCGCGACGCGGGCCCGGACTGGCGGTGCTGACCGCGATCGGGCAGCCGGTCGGCACTGCGGTCGCCGCCAGCTGGCAGTCCGGCAACGTCTCGATCATCGGGTACGCGCTGCTGGTGTTCAGTGGGCTGGCCTTGGCCGACCGGCACCGGTCGCCTCGGCGCAACTTCCTGATCGTGGTCGCCGCGACCTTGGCGTACCACCTGCTGGACCAGCCGGCCGGGGTGACGCTGCTGGCGCCGATGATCGCCGCGTCGGCGGCGCGGGCCGCCGGTCACCGCTGGCTGGTCGGGGTGGCGGCGGTGACCTCGTACGGCATCTGGGTGCTGGTCACCGGGGCGACGCTGCGGCAGGCGACGCTGGCGTTGGTGCTGATCGTCGCCGCCGGGCTGGTCACCGAGATCGGCACCCTCGTCGCCGACCGGGTCCGCGAGGGCGTCGCGGAGCAGCGCCGGCTATCCGAGGAGCGGCAGCGCCGCCGGGCCACCGAGCAACGGCTGCTGATCGCCGCCGAGCTGCACGACGTACTCGGGCACCACCTGTCGCTGATCAACGTACGGGCCGGGGTCGGTCTGCACCTGATGGACCGCGACCCGGAACAGGCCCGCGCGGCGTTGGAGGCGATCGCGCAGTCCAGCGCGGAGGCGTTGCGCGAGGTCCGGGCGGTGCTCGACACGCTCTACCCGCGCGGCGAGGCCGCGCCGCGCGACCCGGGGAAGGGGGGGGGACGGGGCGGGGAGGGGGCTTCTACACACCTCCACACACACAAAAAACACCAAGAG
>NZ_JBSWXD010000331.1:0-913 GCF_056160425.1 Micromonospora sp. ABR4_055 | reverse complement strand
TCTTTTTGGTCCCTCTGGGGGAGGTGGGGGGGGGGGGTTCCGTCTATTTGGTGGTCGGGGGGGTGTGGGGCTGTCTGTTTGGTGTCCGCCCTTCCGTTTGCGGCGCGGTGGGGGGTCGGCCAACAGCACAGGTTTAGAAGCAGGCCACCCCGTTGACGGTGATCAGCTCCGGTGCCGGGTTGGCTCCGCCGGCGGTGGTGGCGTTCAGCCCGAACATTGCCGTCTCGCCGGGCTCCAGCCGGCCGTTGTAGGTCTCGCTGCGGGCCGTCACCGTCGCCCCGCTCTGGCTGACCTTGGCCATCCACGCCTCCCGGAGCCGCTGGTCACCGGTGAACGCGAAGCGGACCGTCCAGCCGTCGACTGTGGCGTCCCCGGTGTTGGTGATGTCGACCTGGGCGGTGAAGCCTCCGCCGCCGGCCCATTTGCCGTAGTTGATGTACTCGGCCCGGCAGCTCAACGGCGCCGGTGCCGGCACCGCGTCGCCCTGGTCGGCCAGGAAGGAGGCGATCCAGCTCAACGCCGAGTTCCAGTTGATCGCCACTTCGTTCGTCGCGTACGACTCGATGTCGTCGACGTAGCAGAACATCGGCGCGCAGCCTTCCAGCAGGTCCCGGGCGAACGGGTCGTCCAGGCCGGCGTTGGCGCCGCCGGCGATCGACCCGGCCGGCGGGATCGGCAGGTCGGGGTCGAGCTGGTTGCCGAAGATCCGGCTGTGCTGGTTGCGCGGGTACACCGAGCCCCAGCCGGTGACGTACGAGTGGTTCAGCGCGTTGCGACCGAAGATGTAGTCCATCGCCTGCACGGCACCGTCGCGGTACCCGGTGTCCCCAGAGACTGTACGTAACACGTGTACGATCACCGGCATGCGAGCGGTCATCTACGCGCGGGTCTCGTCAGACCCCACCCGCGAAGT
>NZ_JBSWXD010000330.1:0-945 GCF_056160425.1 Micromonospora sp. ABR4_055 | reverse complement strand
GTCGCGGTGCCGCCGGCCCCGCCGGCCCCGCCGTCGCCGCCCTCGCCGTCACCCTCGCCCTTGCCTTCGCCCTTGCCGCGCAGCCCGACACCGACGCCGGCACCGACGCCGGCACCCGTCCCGCCGTCGCCGCCGTTGCCCCCGTCGGCGTCGGCGTCGCCACCGACGCCGCCGGCCCCACCGGTGCCGCTGGCGTCGCCGCCGGCCGCCCCGCTGGTGTCGATGTCGAACTGGGCAGCCTGGTTGTTGTCGCCGACCACGGCCTTGTCGACGTCGTCAGCGACGATCCCGGTGTTGTCGCCCAGCACCGTCCGGTCGACGTCTCCATCGGCGATCACGCCGGAGTTGGTGCCGGTGTTGACCACGCCGTCGATGTCGTCGCCTGCGGTGACGGCGTTGTCGCCGGTGTTGCCGACCACATCGCCGGACTCGGAGTTGCCGAGGAACGCGCCGTCACCGGTCGCACCGAGCACGTCGCCGCCGCCGGTGCCGACCACCGCGCCATCGTCGGCGATCACCTTGTCGCCGTCGACGAACTCCAGCGACGAGTTGTCGCCGGTGACGCCGAACGCGTCGTCGCCGGCCGCCACCGACCCGCCGGTCGCGGCGACCTGGTCGCCGTCGCCCTGCTGCGCCACCGCCCCGTCGCCGGTGGCCGCGTTGACGTCCCCGTCACCGGTGTTGGCGACGTTGCCGTCCCCGGTCTGGTTGAGGTTCTCGGAGTCGACGTCGATGTCGCCCAGCACCGGACCGTCCACGTCGACGTCCACCGAGTTGTCAATCTCGGTGGAGTTGTCGGTGAAGGTCTGCGAGTTGTCGATGAAGTTCTGGTTGGTGAAGTTCTGCGTCACCTGGGTCACCTGCTGCACGACCTCCGGGGTCGGTACGTTGGCGGGGGGGGAGGGAAAAAAAACCCCCCCAGCGCAGCCAACCCCCCCCCCCAAA
>NZ_JBSWXD010000329.1:0-1026 GCF_056160425.1 Micromonospora sp. ABR4_055 | reverse complement strand
ATCGGCGACTCCCTCACGCCCGCCGCACCACCCAATACAGAAATGATCAACCAACATTCAGCGGCAACCGCGTCGGTGGATCGAGGCTCAGTTCGACGAGACTTTGCACAGCGCACCGGTATCAACAGATAGCCTACTTCCAGATCAAGACACCGTCCTCGACCACTGGCACATAGTCATGCATAGGCTGACCAGACTCTAGCGACCGCAGCATATCGCAAAGGAGGCTGGAGACCGAAGCCCAACCCTCATCACGCCTCGCCCCCTGCTCCGGCTCCGTGGTGAAAACCTGACCGTAACCTGGTCCAGATCTGTCGTGGTCCACGACGAGCAAACCCCCACACCAATCTATACCCAGGGGAAACCATCTCCGATGCCAACTGGCCACCATTGAGTAATCGGATTCATCCGACAGGAGACGGTTCTGGCCGCGCCACTCCTCGATCGCTTCAGAGGCGCCGATAAATCCAAATTCCGGCGCGATCTGGAAGGATTCCGTCGGGAGGTTGATCGTGCCATCGTGCCAGCTAAGCAGTCCTACTACTTCAGGGTGCAGCGGCTCCCCGAAGAGGGCGGAAACCTCGGAGAGGGTAGTCGCGGAGGCCGATGGTAGAAGGCTTTCCTGCGAGACCGGCGAATGCCGGAGGAGCCAGTTCTCAAGAACAACTAAATTGTCAGCTAACCGCATTTAGGCTCCAGTATCACACATGACCGCCACACTAAGGAATAGCACCCAGATTCTTACCGATTATCACCTATGGGGCATTGTCTATTGCCACATAGAAGGGATCGCGCTCAAGAATTCTATCATACGACAGAAACAGTCCCAACAAGTTCCCGGCAGCGCCGTTGTGGCCAGCAAGAATTGGCTTGACTGCCCAAGTCGAGGCCGTGCCGATAGCATCGTAGTTCGCATTCTGGTATGTTGACGAGAAGTAAGTAGTCCCAAGTCTCGTGGGGTTGGGCGACGCGGTTTGTGGGCATGCTGATGGTCGGCGTGGCCGGGTGTGGCGTCGCCGTCGCGGT
>NZ_JBSWXD010000328.1:0-1056 GCF_056160425.1 Micromonospora sp. ABR4_055 | reverse complement strand
GGCTTGATGACGTCGTCGATGACCGCCAGCCGCTCGTCGAACGGGATGAACGCACTCTTCATCGCGTTCACCGTCAACCACCGCAACTCCGACCACCCCCACCCGAACGCCTCCACCAACAACCACATCTCCCGCGACATCGACGTCCCACTCATCAACCGGTTGTCCGTGTTCACCGTCACCCGGAACCGCAGATCACGCAACAACCCCACCGGATGCTCACCAATCGAACCCACCGCACCCGTCTGCACATTCGACGACGGACACAACTCCAACGGAATCCGCTTGTCCCGCACATACGACGCCAACCGCCCCAACCGCACCCCACCCCCACCCACCTCGATGTCATCCACGATCCGCACCCCATGCCCCAACCGATCCGCACCACACCACTGAATCGCCTGCCAGATCGACGGCAACCCGAACGCCTCACCCGCATGAATCGTGAAATGAAAGTTCTCCCGCTGCAAAAACTCGAACGCGTCCAAATGCCGCGTCGGCGGAAAACCCGCCTCCGCACCCGCGATGTCGAACCCCACCACCCCCACATCCCGGTACCGCACCGCCAACTCCGCGATCTCCTGCGACCGCGCCGCATGCCGCATCGCCGTCAACAACGTCCCCACCCGGATCACCCGACCCGCCTCCGCCGCCTCCGCACACCCCGCCGCGAACCCCGCCAACACCGCCTCCACCACCTGACCCAACCCCAACCCCCGCGACAGATGCTGCTCCGGCGCGAACCGCACCTCCGCGTACACCACCCCGTCCGCCGCCAGATCCACCGCACACTCCGCCGCCACCCGGAACAACCCCGCCTCCGTCTGCATCACCGCCACCGTGTGCGCGAACGTCTCCAGATACCGCTCCAACGACCCCGAATCAGCCGCCGACACGAACCACCGACCCAACTCCGACGGATCCGTCACCGGCAGCACATGACCCACCTCGTCCGCCAACTCCACCACCGTCGCCGGCCGCAACCCACCATCCAGATGGTCATGCAGCAACACCTTCGGCGCCCGAACGATCTCCGCCAACGAAACAGCCACCATG
>NZ_JBSWXD010000327.1:0-1066 GCF_056160425.1 Micromonospora sp. ABR4_055 | reverse complement strand
GGCGTTGTCCCCCCCCCCCCCCCCCCCCCCCCCCCCCCCCCCCCTCCCCCCCCCCCCCCCCCCCCCCCCCCCCCCCCCTCACCCCCCCCCCCCCCCCCCCCCCCCCCCCCCCCCCCCCCCCCCCCCCCCCCCCCCCCCCCCTCCCCCCCCCGTTTCCGTAGCACCATTAAGTATCCTCGGATCAAACCCGTGCAGGTCGTGGATTCTTAGGCTAGTGGCGACACTCACCTAAGAATCATTGGCAAGCTGGGCTCAGGTGCGCTTCACTTGAGTTGACCGCCGAAGCGGTCGACAAGAGATCCACAGGAGAGCACCATGTCCATGATCGATCGCATCCGCCGCCACCGGGAAGCCAGCCGCCGAACCCGCGCCCTGGAGCGGGCGCTGCGCTCCACTGACTCGGCCGCCGTACGCGACGAGATCCGCGCCATCGCACAGCGCTACCACAGCTGAACGGACCGCCGTCACGGTCCGCCGTCCCGCGACACCTCCGCCACTTCGACGGCACCAGGATTCCTCCGTTGCGGGATCGCCCGGTACGGTGGGCTCGGTCGCCGTCGGGTCGATCCGGCGCGCTGGAGACCAGAACCGGTCGGCAGCCGCCGGACGGCCAGCCGGCACACCCAGGCTGGTAGTGCAGACAGCCAGCCGGGCCCGCCTGGCCACGGTGGCAGCAGAGCCACCGCAGGTCGGGTGAGCCCGCCCGGCCGGTCCGCCGGTGTCCCTGGTCGACCGACCAGCCAGGTCGGCGGCACCGGCGCGGCTGACATGTCATGGAGGAGGCGCACATGACGTCCGAGGGCACGCAGCATCCTGGCCAGGAGCCGGAGGAGGCGGGTGTCGGCGGACCCGCGCCATACGGCAGCAGCCAGCCGCAACGCGGCGCGGCCCCCGATCCCGGCGACCCGGGTGCCGGACACCAACCCGAGCAGTGGGCACTGGCCGGTGGCGGTTGGCGGACCGGATCCGGCGACCAGCCGGGGGGGGGGGGGGGGGACGGGGGGGGAGCGCGCCCCCCCCCCCCCCCTCCTCCCCACCCCCCCCCCCCCCCACACAACACACACGT
>NZ_JBSWXD010000326.1:0-1076 GCF_056160425.1 Micromonospora sp. ABR4_055 | reverse complement strand
GGGGATACCCCCTGACAACGGAAAAAAGGAAACGGGAAGCCATCCGGCTTTCTTTGGTCTGTTTCTGTCGGTCTGCCCCCCCCCCCCCGGACCGGTCAAGCAACCTCATCGGGTTCGACCTGGGCAGAGCTCAGGGACGTGGCTCAGGGACGGCTCAGGCGGAGTAGCCGCGCTTGGCGGTCCAGTCAGCCAGCACATCGAGGCCCATCCAGTACTCCTGGCCCTCGAAGTACGGGTCAGCGATCTTCACCGTGTCACCACCATCGCGGTAACCCGTCACCGTCAGGTAGTGCCCACCCTCGTACGAATGCGCCACCCCGTCGACGTCCGACGCCGTGCCCATGATGTTCGCCACCACGGCCCGGTCGTCGTCCACCGCCTCACGCACATCCGCCTTCAGCTTCGCCACATGCTCCGGCTTCGCCGCGACCGCACCGATCGACACCGTCTCGTACTCGTCACCACCGGTCACCTCGTTGAGTACCCGGGTCGTCTCCTCAGCCGAATCGGTACCGGCCTCGGTCGTCCCCAACTTCTCCGCCACCTCGTCCTGCGACGGGGCCTTACCCTGCGCCGTCAACGCGATCCGCGTCGCCGCCGGCCCGCAGTAGTAGAAGTTCGGCTGCGCCTCGTACTGCACCGCCACCTCACGCGCACCGCCGTCGGCGGCACCCGGACCAGCGGCCTGCGCCACCACCGCAGGAGCGGCCACCACACCACCAGCGGTCAGCAGACCAGCAACCGACAGAGCAGACTTACGGAAGATCGTGTTCATAGCAGAATCTCCGTTCCGAGGGGAATGAACCGGACACCAGACCACACCGGGTCGATGACCGGTCACGAACGGGACAGAACAGAACACGCACAAGAAAATCGAACTCAAATGATGCGCTCCAACCTGCGCACACCCGCCGGTCCAGGCGGGGGGCGGTCTCACCGGCGCACCGGATACAACCATCCGAGGATGCCCGGCATTCCGCACCCGGCGGGGCCGCAGACCCGGCCGCACCCGCACCGGGCGACAGACCAGGCGGACCAGGCGGATCAGGCCCGGCAGATCAGCCCGGCCACTCGCC
>NZ_JBSWXD010000325.1:0-1043 GCF_056160425.1 Micromonospora sp. ABR4_055 | reverse complement strand
AGCGTCAGAACTCCTATCCTTCCAGTTCAGAGGGCACTTTCTATAGCCGGGGTCCTGCCGGTCCGACCTTCATCGGTGGATCGAGGCTGAGTTGCCCGAGCGAGAGGAACCGCAGCGTGCCGCCATTCACCTGCCAGGCGCGGACCCGAGTAGCGCCTCGCTCTGGTGGCGTACCAAGCGATCAGGTCGTCGACGGCGAGCTCGATACTGGTATCGTACGGCACGGGATACGCTCACCGTGCAGATGCCCGGCCTTCGTCCGGAAGCCGGTCAAGATGAGCCCAGTGTTGCTTGTAGACCGCCCGCTGGGTGACCCCACCCCAGTAGATCCGGGTAACCCGCCTGGCCAAACAGCCTGGTCTTGACGTTGAGGTCGTGGATCATTGCCTCGTCGGCGACCTCGACCACGAGCAGCACATCGGCGGCCCCCCAGAACTACAACCGCGATCCGACAGTGCGGGTCGGAAAGCGACTCCCCGGTCGGCAGGGTCGCGGTCGTCACCCGCACCCCGTCTCGCGGCAGCATCGCCAGCGACCGGCCCGGGCACTCAGAACTCGTCGAGTTGAAGGAAGACCAGCAGCAGAAGCATCGAGGCGGCGGCACCGGCGAAGCTGATCAGGAAACCCAGCTTCGGGAACCGGGGGCCGCCGTCGGTCTCCAGCCGGGACGTGCCCCACTTGCTGATCACGAAGTACGCGGCGAAGAAGCCGGTCGCCGGGAAGCCGGCGCAGGACCAGATCCACTTGGTGCTGTAGTCGACGCCGGCGGTCACCGGATTCAGGAAGAACCCGAACTGCAGGACGGCGACGGCGGCCGCGAACCCCAGGTAGACGGTGACCGCCCGGGCCAACGGTGACCAGCCGGGCAGCAGCGGCGGGCGGCCGGCGGCCTGCTCCGCCTCGGTGGCGGCGGCGTCGGCCTCGTCGAGCTGGCGGCGGGCCGACTCCAGCTCCTGCTCCGGATCCGGCGGGAGCCCGCCAGCCACGGTCGGGTCGCCGGAGACCGGGGCGCCCGACACCGGGCCTGTCTCTTCTCCACATCT
>NZ_JBSWXD010000324.1:0-1104 GCF_056160425.1 Micromonospora sp. ABR4_055 | reverse complement strand
CGGGCGGCCGGCACGGCCTGGCGGCAGGCCCAGGTGACCGCGAGGCGGCCTGCCGCGACCGCGGTGGCGACCGCCGCCAGCACCGCCGGCCACGACCGTCCGGCCGGTAGCGAACCGAGCGACGCCGTCTGCGCCAGCAGCACGACGACCAGGGCCACCACGCCGAACGGGCCGATGTCCGGCCGGCGCATCACCGCCAGCGCGCCGTCGGCGGGCCGGTGCGAGCCGAGCGCGTCGACGGTGTCGGCCAGTCCGTCCAGGTGCAGCCCTCGGGTCGACGCCGCAGCCAGGCCCGTCACCACCGCAGCGGCGACCAGCGCCGGGGTTCCGGCGGCCGAGAGCGCGAGCAGGGTCGTTGCCAGAAGTACGCCGAGACCGAGGCCGACCACCGGGGCGACCGCCATCGCCGCGGCCGCCGCCGGTCGGTGCACCGGACCGGGCCGCAGCGGAAACACGGTGAAGGTGGTGACGGCGAGCCGGACGCCGGCGGACACCGCATGTCCCGGACCGGTGGGCGGTCCGGCGGTCACCGCACCGGGTCGGCGGCGGCCGGTCCGGCGGCCGCCGGACCGGGACCGGCCGGCTCCGGTTCGGCGAACGTCGGGTGTTCGCCGAGCGTGTCGGCCAGGGCGAGCGTCGAACGCAGCAGCGGCAACGCGGCCAGCGCGGTGGCGCCCTCACCCAGGTCGAGCCGCAGATCCAGAAGCGGGGTCAGGCCGAGTACGTCCGCCGCGTGCCGAACGGTCGGCTGCCGGCCGTGGTCGGGCAGCAGGCACCAGTGCCGGGTCTGGCCGGCGAGATCCCGGCTGACCAGCGCGGCGGCCACCCCGACCGGGCCGTCCAGCAGCACCGGGATCCGGTTGGCGGTCGCGCCGAGCAGCACCCCGGTGGCCACCGCGACGTCCCCGCCGGCGTACTCCGCCAGCACCTCCCGGGCACCACGGGTGCCGCGCCGGGTGCGGTGCAGCGCGTCGCGTACGGCGGCGCACCGCGACATCCACGCGGCGTCGTCGACCTTTCCGCCCGCTGCGGACACCCGGCCGAGCAGCGCCGCCGGTTCCGCCCCGGTGGTCGCCGCGACGACGGCGGCCGCTGCGGCGGCAC
>NZ_JBSWXD010000323.1:0-1124 GCF_056160425.1 Micromonospora sp. ABR4_055 | reverse complement strand
AGCGTCAGAACTCCTATCCTTCCAGTTCAGAGGGCACTTTCTATAGCCGGGGTCCTGCCGGTCCGACCTTCATCGGTGGATCGAGGCTGAGCTGATCTCAGCAACGCAAAAGGTTTGATTGGTGCGACACGGGCGAATTCGGTGAAGCCGGACAGTGCTGGAGGAGGGCGTGGGGCCCTCGGTAGGTAGTTCTCACCACAAGATCACCCACCGGTGAGGACCCCACGTGATCGCATATCGTGCCATGGTCGACGTCCCCAGGGAACTCGTGCAGTACGTCAGTCGGCTGCTCGCCGCGGAACGCCGGACGCGGGGAACTCGTACCGGCACCCGTGCCCTGACCTGCTTCCGCCAGGCGCTGATGGTGCTCGTCTGGTTCCGCAAGGGCGAGGACGTCGCGCTGCTCGGCGCCGGCTTCGGCGTCTCCCGGGCGACCGCCTACCGGTACCTCGCCGAGGGCATCACGGTCCTCGCCGCACAGGCCGAGGATCTCCACGCCGCCCTGCGCCGGGTCGCCGCCGACGGTTGGTCCCACGTCATCCTCGACGGCAAACTGTTCGACTGCGACCGGCTCACCGAGACCACCCTGTCCGTCAAAGGCGAAACGATCGACGCCTGGTACTCCGGAAAGCACCGCGACTTCGGAGCGAACATCCAGGCGGTCGCCCGCCCGGACGGACTGCCGATCTGGACCTCACCGGCGATGCCCGGACACCTGCACGACCTGACCTGCGCCCAGACCCTCGGTGTCACCGCCGCCCTGAACTGGGCCGCCACCGAACTGGACCTGCCCACCCTGGCCGACTCCGGCTACGAAGGCGCAGGCCAGGGCATCAAGACCCCGGTCAAGCAAAACACCGACGGCAGCCAGCTCGCCCCCGACAACCGCTTCTACAACCGGCTGCTACGCAGCCTGCGCTGGCAGGGCGAACGCGGCTTCGCCATCCTGATCGGACGCTGGAGGACGCTCCGTCACACCACCGCCAGCCCACGCAGAATCGGCGACATCGTCACCGCAGCACTACACCTGACCGTAAACATTCAGGTGGTGCGCGAAGAGTGACGGTCAGCGCGGGTTGAGTGACGGGGTTCGACCGGCTCGACGCCGTTCTGTCCGTTGTGGT
>NZ_JBSWXD010000322.1:0-1168 GCF_056160425.1 Micromonospora sp. ABR4_055 | reverse complement strand
GAGCCTGTCCGAATTTCTGTGTAACGCCCTATCCTGTCCAACTATCGGGCATCGATGGGGATACGGTTCGGGAAGAACAGGTCCAACGCGTTGAGGGCCTGTTTCCAGCCGTGCACGCCGGCGCCTTCGACCAGCCGTGGCGGCGCGGTGCGGGAGTTCGCGGGTCTACCGGCCTCGGCGGCGCGTTGCCGGGCGCGTTTGTCCTCGATGTCGGCGATCGCGAGCCAGATCAGCTTGATCACGGCGTCGTCGGTGGGGAAATGCCCACGGTTCTTGATGATCTTCCGGATCTGGTAGTTGAAACTCTCGATCGCGTTGGTGGTGTAGATGATCCGGCGGACCTCGGGCGGGAACGCCAGGAACGGAGTGAACCGATCCCACGCCCGTTCCCAGACCGCGACCGCGGCCGGGTACCGCCTACCGAGCGGGCTGTCGGCGAAACCGAGCATCGCGGTCTCGGCCGCCTCCACCGTCGGAGCGGTGTAGATGTCCTTCAACGCGGCGGCCATCACCCTACGGTCCTTGTAGGACACGAACTTCGTCGCCGCCCGGATCAGATGCACCACACACGTCTGCACGGTGGTGTGCGGCCACACCGCCTCGATCGCCTCGGGCAGACCGGTCAACCCGTCACAGCAGGCGATCAGCACATCACGCACCCCACGGTTACGCAGCTCGGTGCAGACCTGCATCCAGAACTTCGCCCCCTCGGTCTGCTGCACCCAGATACCGAGGACGTGCTTGACCCCGTCGGTGTTGACCCCCACGACGAGGTAACAGGCCTTGTTACGGACCTGGGCGCCGTCGCGGACCTTCACCATCAACGCGTCGACGTAGACGATCGGGTACACCTCGTCCAACGGCCGGTGCTGCCACGCCTTCACCTCCTCCAGAACTTCGTCGGTGATGGTGGAGACCGTGTCGGGTGACACCTCGGTGCCGTAGACCCGCTGCAGGTGGTGACAGATGTCGCGGACCGTCATCCCACCCGCGTACAGGCTGATGATCACGTCCGACAGGCCACCGAGCCGGCGGGCGTTCTTCGGCACCAGCATCGGGGTGAACGTGCCCGCCCGGTCCCGGGGCACCTTCACATCGACCGGGCCGATCTCGGTCTGCACCGTCTTCGCGGTCGACCCGTTACGCGAGTTACCCGAGCCGTTACCCG
>NZ_JBSWXD010000321.1:0-1243 GCF_056160425.1 Micromonospora sp. ABR4_055 | reverse complement strand
CTACTGGCCTTCGCGGTCGTGGCGGCCGCGGTACTCGGCGCGCCTCTGCCGGCCGCCGAACACGCGGCGGCCCCCTCGCCGATAGCGACCGCGCCGGTCGCCGGGGCGGCCAGGCCCCCGACCGGGCCGGACGACACACCGCCGGAGCTGCTGGCCACGGCGGCGCGGGTGGTGGAGCAGTTCGATCTGCTCGTGGCCGACGGCTCCACTGACGGGCGGATCAGGGCGGATGCCGCAGCTGACCTACGCGACGCGGCCGACCAGTTTCGCGTCTCGGTGGCGGAAGGCGCCACGCCTGAGCGGCTACGGCACCGGGCCGGCGAGCTAAGGTCGAGACTCGCCGCACACCGACAAGAGGGCACAGTGGGCACCGATATTTCCATCCAGCTCGACCTCATGCTCGCCACGCTCCTGGTGGAGGTCGCCGACTGAGAGCTCAGCGCGGCAGCGCCTGCTGCAGTTCGGCGCGCAGCGCCGGAGTCAGCATCTCACCGGCCTGCTTGGCCAACCGCGCCATCTCATAGCCGACCACACCGATGTCCGCATCGCCAGCAGCGAGGGTGGCGAGGATCGAACCGTCCCGGATATTCATGATCAGGAAGTAGCCGCGGCCCATCTCGACCACGGTCTGCTTCACCACGTCGTTGTCGAACATCTGGGCCGCACCACTGGTGATGCTCATCAGCCCGGAGGTCACCGCCGATAGCTTGTCGGCGTGGTCCCGGGGCAGATGTTCCGACACCGCGACCAGCAGACCGTCCGAAGACACCACGATGGCATGCGCGACACCCGGCACGCGCTCCGCGAACGCGCTCACCAACCAGCTGAGGTCGCGGGCCTCCTTGCTCAAAGTCTTCACTCTTGCTCCTCCTCACCACGGCGGCCGGCCGGCGCCAGGGTCATCTCGCTGGTGTCCTCGGACTCAGCCCGCCGCACACCGCCGTAGAAGCGGGACAGCACGCTACTGACCGCATCCGGATCCGGCTCGTCGACCGGCGCCGGAACGGGAGCTGCGGGAGATTCGGCGGGAACGGGCAACGAAGCCATCGGCACCCGTACCGGTAGTCCCTTGCTGCTGGTCCCGGCTGTTACCGGAACCACCGGCGGCGCTGGGGCGGGTGGCAGCGGAGCGACCGGTCCACGTTGACGTTCCCACCAGACGCTGCCGCCGCCGGCCGCGGCACCACCGGCCGCGGCGCCACCGGCCGCGGCGCCACCGGCGGAGGCGAGGATGGCCTCGGCC
>NZ_JBSWXD010000320.1:0-1275 GCF_056160425.1 Micromonospora sp. ABR4_055 | reverse complement strand
GGGTGGTGCATAGGAGGAGGGGATGGGGGGGGGGAAACCGAAGCTCAATCGGACGGGGGTTGGCACAAGAAAAAGGCATGACAAAAAAACACACGACAGACCAAACACCGGCGAGACCGGCGACGGTACGGATGTTGCCCCGGGTCGAGCTTTCCATCTGTCGATACTGTCATCCGGCACTGTCTGGTGAAGACCCGTCAGGGCCGGCCCTCGGCACCGGCCGTCTCGGCCAGGAACGGGAGCATGAGCGCGACCACCTGGTCGGGGAACTGGGTGTGCGGGTAGTGCCCGGCTCCGTCGAGCATCGCCACCGTACCCAGGCCGGCGGGCAGCGCCGCGACGATCGCCTCGCCCTCGGCACGCGGGTCAGCCCAGTCCGGGTCCAGCGTCCCTTCGATGATCAGTACGGGGCAGCGGACATTGCCGAGTTGCGCACCGGCGTCGGCCGGGCTGGACTGGCCCATCTTCTGCAGCACCTTCATCCGGCCGGGCTCGCGCAGGCGCGCCTCGGTCCTAGCCAGCTGCTCGGCCCAGTCGGCGGGCCGCTGCCCAGGGAAGGCGACGTCGAGGTAGCCGAGCCACTGTTTGACGCTGCCGAACATGCCCGCCCCCAGCAGCCGGCTCATGCCCTGCCGGTACCGCTTGACCCGCAGGTCACCGAGGCTGATCGACTGTTTGCGGGTGAACGGCGCGAGCTCGACCACGGCGGTGATCAGCTCGGGTGCGGTGGCGGCGGCGATGGTGGCCGCCCCGCCGGAGATCGAGTGCCCGACCAGCACAGCCGGACCACCCAGGTGCCGGATCAGCGTGACCAGGTCACCGGCAATGTCGGTACGGGAGTACGACGGCCAGCCGATACTGGACTCGCCGGTGCCCCGCAGGTCGGTGGCGGCGACCCGGTAGCCGGCCGCGACCAGCTGCGGGGCGACGAAACGGTACGCCGCACGGCTCTCGCCCATGCCGGGCGCGAGGACCACGAGCGGGCCGTCGCCGGTCCCGGTGACCTCGTAGGCGATGCGCCCGCCGTCGAGGGACAGGTACGCGGTCATCACGACCTCCAGACCGGGAGCTAATTCTTGTATCTCTTAAGCTAATGGTATTAGCTAGAACTGTCAACCGAAGGACGAAGAGGTGCCAGCAGAGCGGTGCCCGCCGGGGACGACCATCGCCCGGTACTGATCCAGGACGTCGTCGAAGGGGGGGGGGGGGGGGGGGGGGGGAGGCGGGGGGGGGGGGGGGGGGGGGGAAGGAGGCAAAGGTGGGGTGGCAGGGGGG
>NZ_JBSWXD010000319.1:0-1305 GCF_056160425.1 Micromonospora sp. ABR4_055 | reverse complement strand
GGGTTTGGGGGTGGGGGGGGGGGGGGGGGGGGGGGGGGTGGGAGGGGGGGAGGGGGGGTGGGTGGGGGCGGGGGGGGCAGCCCTTTGGCCTGGGCGGGGGGCCTGTACCCCGTGGACGGCGCTCGGATCGCCTTCTGCTCACAGCAGATCTCCTGTCAGCAGAAAGGGCAGCGGTCCGGACCGTCGCCAGTCGAAGCTGGTAGCCACATCACCGTGATCGAGAGGGGCGTCACTGATGCGGCACACCAGTCCCGCGATGGCTGCGGACGGCGCGACCACCGGCTTCGGCGACCAGGTCTTCCAACAGCTGCTCAAGGAGCGGGTGATCTTTCTCGGCACCCAGGTCGACGACACCTCGGCCAACACGATCTGTGCGCAGATGTTGCTGCTGGCGGCCGAGGACAGCGAGCGCGACATCTTTCTCTACATTAATTCGCCGGGCGGCGTGATCAGTGCCGGCATGGCGGTCTACGACACGATGCACTACATCGGAAACGACGTGGCGACCGTCGGCCTCGGTCTCGCCGGGTCGATGGGACAGTTCCTGCTCTGTGCCGGCGCGCCCGGCAAACGGTACGCCCTGCCGCACACCCGGATCATGATGCACCAGTTGTCCGGCGGGATGGGCGGCAGCGCCGCCGACATCGCCATCCAGGCGGAGAACATGCTGCACATCAAGCGGACGACGATCGAGCGGATCGCGTTCCACACCGGGCGCACCCGCGAGGAGATCGAGCAGGACTCCGACCGGGACCGGTGGTTCACCGCAGAGCAGGCCCGCGAGTACGGCATCATCGACCAGGTGATCGCCACCACTGCGCAGCTGTCCGCCGTTGGCGTCTCCAGCTGACCGGGCGAGCCAGGACGGAGACTTTCGATGCTGCTGCGACAGGTCATCGGGCGGGTGCTGCGCCGGCTCCGGCAGGACCAGGGTCGCACTCTGCAGGACGTCGCCCGCGCCGCCGGCCTGTCCACGGCGTACCTGTCGGAGCTGGAGCGTGGACGCAAGGAACCGTCCTCGGAGATGTTGGCGTCGATCTGCCGGGCGCTCGGCGTCGCGCTGGAGGAGCTGTTGGCGCAGGCGATGCAGGAGCTGACCCGCAGCCGTCCGATGGCCACCGTCCGCTGTCGACGATCTGTCCGGCCCTCGGGCGGGTCTCCGTCGGCCACCCGAGGGCGACGGGGACGGGTGAGTCCGTCCGCCGGTCGGCCGGGCGAGCGGTGGGCCGGCCGGCTGGTGGGAGAACACACCACCCCACGAGAACCAAAAGCGGGAGCACACAAAAAAACCGAAAACACAAAACA
>NZ_JBSWXD010000318.1:0-1321 GCF_056160425.1 Micromonospora sp. ABR4_055 | reverse complement strand
CCCCCCCCCCCCCCCCCCCCCCCCCCCCCCCCCCCCCCCCCCCCCCCCCCCCCCCCCCCCCCCCCCCCCCCCCCCCCCCCCCCCCCCCCGGCCGCCTATTGTCGCGAGAGGGGACCGTTGACCGGTAGCCACGCATCCACGCCACCGCCCGGTCCGCCGGACGGGCCCGACCCGACCCGACTGCCCGACCCGACCCGACTGCCCGACCTGGCGTCCCGTGCCCTCGGCGGGGGAGTGGTCGCCGCCAACGACGAGTTCTTCGCCGCCGCCGACAACCTGGTCGACCCGCACCCGCCGGTCTTCGCCGCCGGCACCTTCGGGGCGAAGGGCCAGGTGTACGACGGTTGGGAGACCCGCCGCCGCCGCCAGCCCGGCGCGGACCACGCCGTCGTCCGGCTCGGTGCCCCGGGCGTGGTCCGGGCCGTGCTGATCGACACCGCGCACTTCACCGGCAACTACCCGCCGTACGCGGCGGTGGACGGTTGCTCACTCGACGGCTATCCCGGCCCGCAGGAACTCGCCGCGGCGCGGTGGACCCCACTGGTGCCGCGCACCGCGCTGGCCGGGGACAGCCAGCTGATCGTCCCGGTCGACCTGCCGGCACGGCAGACCCACGTACGGTTGACGATCTTTCCCGACGGCGGGGTCGCCCGGCTGCGGGTGTACGGCGAACCGGTGCCCGACCCGGATCTGCTGACCGAGGTGCTCGACCTTGCCGCGGTCGAGCACGGTGGCCGGGTCGAGGCATGCAGCGACCGGTTCTACGGATCCCCGCAGCAGCTGCTGCTACCCGGGCCGGCCCGCACGATGGGCGAGGGCTGGGAGACCGCCCGCCGCCGCGACGACGGCAACGACTGGGTCCAGGTCCGGCTCTGTGCCGTCGGCGTCGTCGAGTTCGTCGAGCTGGACACCAGCCACTTCAAGGGCAACGCCCCGGCGGCGGCCCGGCTGATCGGCACCGACCTCACCGGCACCGATCCGGCCCTCGACGGCGGCTCCGGCGTTGACTCCACCGACTGGCCGGAGCTGCTGCCGTTGACCCCGTTGCAACCGGACACCCGGCACCGTTTCCGGCTGGACCGGCCCCGCCCGGTCAGCCACGTCCGGCTGGACATCCATCCCGACGGCGGGATGGCCCGGCTGCGGCTCTTCGGCCGGCTCACCACCGTCGGCGCTACCGACCTCGCCGCCCGGTACCGGACGGCGGCTGCGGCCGGCTGACCTCGCCTGGGCATACGTCGAAGGGCCCGAACCCGCAAACAGGGTCCGGCACTTTGTATATGTGTCTACTATACGCTGTTCCAGTCCTGGGCGAAAAGCT
>NZ_JBSWXD010000317.1:0-1373 GCF_056160425.1 Micromonospora sp. ABR4_055 | reverse complement strand
CCCCCCCCCCCCCCCCCCCCCCCCCCCTCCCAAAACACGGCACCCCCCCCGAGAGAGCTGGGGGTGGTGGGGGGGTGGGGAGGGGGGGAGAAGAAACAGGCCGCACCCTCTGCCAGGGGTTTTGTGTTGGCTTTTCCTTGTTGGATGGTGACGCGGACTGGGTCCCATCTTTCCCCCCCTTCCGGGCCACCAGGCTGGCGTAGTTCGGGCTGGGTGGCACCGGTCCCGTCAGTGGCCCGGACCTGCAGCAGGTGCTCACCCGAGGTTGCCGGCCACTGCCAGACCCACTGCACCCAGGTGTCTGCGGAGACCGCCGGGGCCAGCTCGGCCGGCTGCCAGGGGCCGTCGTCCACCCGTACCTCGACGCCGCTGATGCCCCGGTGCGGGGCCCACGCCACCCCGGCCACCGGTACGGTGCCGGCGGACAGTTCGGCGCGGACCCGGGGGGTGTCGATCCGGGACTGGGTCTTGATCGGGCCCTGCGCCGCCCAGCCGCGCGGCACCCAGTACGCGTCGAAGTCGGCGAAGCTGGTCAACTCCAGCTCGGTGACCCACTTGCAGGCGGAGACGTACCCGTAGAGGCCGGGCACCACCATGCGGACCGGAAAACCGTGCTCGACCGGCAGTGGTTGACCGTTCATTCCGACCGCGAGCAGCGCGTCCCGCCCGTCCAGCAGCGCTTCGGTCGGGGTGCCGCAGGTCCAACCGTCGACGGACCGGCCGACGACCTGGTCGGCTCCGGGCAGCGGGCCCGCCTCGACCAGCAGGTCCCGCACCGGTACGCCGAGCCAGCGGGCGTTGCCGATGAGAGTCCCGCCCACCTCGTTCGAGACACAGGCCAGCGTGACGTACCGCTCCACCAGCTCCATCCCGAGCAGGTCGGAGTAGCTCAGGGTGATCGGGTTGGTCACCCGGCCGTGGATCCGCAGCTGCCATTCGTCCGGGTCGACCTGGGGCACGACCAACGCGGTGTCGATCCGGTAGAAGTCACGGTTGGTGGTGACGTACCGGCTCAGCCCCGGCGCCGCCGGGTCCACACCGGAAGGCAGCGGCGGCGCGGCGTCGACCGGAGCGGGCAGCGACACCGCGGACCGGGCGGTGGCCACCCCCCGGCGTTGTGCCAGCCAACGACCGCCGGCACCGGTGACCAGGGCGGCACCGACCGACACGCCGACGCTGGACAGGAAACGGCGCCGGTCGGCGGTGCCGGCACCGGGCTGAACCGGTACCGGTTCATCCGACGAGGCCGACGAGGCGACGGAAGCCGGCCGCAGCGGGCCGGCGAGCAGCGCCCAGAGCAGCAGCGCGGCGGCGGACGCGCCGATCACCGCCGGCAGGACGGCGGCCGGCCCGGCACCGGGCCGGGTGAGCGC
>NZ_JBSWXD010000316.1:0-1412 GCF_056160425.1 Micromonospora sp. ABR4_055 | reverse complement strand
CCTCCACCTACGGCTACGACGGCCACGGCAACCAACACCGCGTCACCGACGCCGACGGCAACATGTGGACGTCGACCTACAACCTGCTCGGGCGGGTCACCGCCAGGACCGACCCGGACGCCGGCGCCACCACCGGCATGACCTACGACGGCAACGGCAACCTGCTCCAGTCCACCGACTCCCGGGGCAGGACCACCTCACACACCTACGACGCGCTCAACCGCAAGACCGGCAGGTACGCCGCCACCATCGCCTCCCAGACACCGGCCAACCAACTCGCGTCCTGGGTGTACGACAACGCCAACAACGCCATCCCCAACATGCGGTACCCGATCGGGCAACTCACCACCACCACCGCCTACTGGGACGGCAACCCGTACACGACGCAGCAACGCGGGTTCAACGTGTTCGGCAAGCCGATCGGCCAGACCGTCACCATCCCCACCGCCGAAGGCCTCCTCGCCGGCGCCTACACCTTCACCCAGGTGTACACGACCACCACCGGCCTGCTGGGCCGCAGCGTGTACCCCGGCCGAGGCGGCCTGCCCGCCGAAACCGTCAACCACTTCTACACCGGCGGCTTCGACCTCCCCAGCGTCGTCGGCGGTCTCGCCGGCTACGCCGACGGCACCTCCTACGACGCCTGGGCACGAACCAACCAGGTCACCATCGGCACCTCACCCAACTGGGCCTACATCACCAACAGCTACGACGACCACACCAGCCGCCTCACCCAACAACTCGTCACCCGCGCCGCAGCCACACCCGCCGAAATCGACCGGCAGCACTACCAGTACGACCCGTACGGCAACGTCACACAACAGACCTCCACCCGGCTCGCCTCGACAAGCACCTCAGAAACCCAGTGCTTCGAGTACGACAACCTGCAGCGCCTCACCCAGGCCTGGACCGCCACCGACGACTGCGCCGCCACCCCCACCCCCACCAGCCGCAGCACCGTCGGCAGCAACCTCGGCCCCTCCAGCGCCTACTGGACCAACTGGCAGTTCGACCTGATCGGCAACCGGACCGAACAAACCCGCTACTCGACCAGCGGCGGCTCCGACACCACCACCACCTACACCCACGACGGCAACGGCGCCGGACAACCACACACCCTCACCGGCACCACCACAACCGGAGCCACCACCACCAGCCACGCCTACGGCTACGACAACGCCGGCAACATGACCAGCCGCGACGCGGGCAACGGCAACCAGACCCTGACCTGGAACGACGCCGGACAACTCACCGCCATCGACGGCAGCACCACCGGCGACAGCACCTTCCTCTACGACGCCGACGGCAACCTGCTCCTCCAAAAGGACCCCGGCACCACCACCCTCTACCTCCCCGGCCAGCAACACACCCTCAACACCACCACCCAGGCCGTCACCGGCGCCCGCTACTAC
>NZ_JBSWXD010000315.1:0-1436 GCF_056160425.1 Micromonospora sp. ABR4_055 | reverse complement strand
AGACCCAGACACCACCAACGGCCACAGCGACCCCGGTGTCGCCCAGATCACCGCCACCGACGGCCACCCCTTCTGGGTCCCCGAACTCGACGAGTGGATCGACGCCACCGACCTGCAGGCCGGCCAATGGCTCCACACCAGCACCGGCACCTGGGTACAGATCACCGCAATCCACCGCAGGACCGTCCCGCGAGCCGTCGTCCACAACCTCACCATCAGCCACGTCCACACGTACCATGTAGTAGCCGGCAACACACCCGTACTCACACACAACTGCGGTGGTGAGGCGACTGTCCACCTGGACTTCAGTAACCCTGAGGCGAAGCATGCACTAATCACCGTCAGGAGCGACGCTGGGGAAGTGCTCTCCACGCACCAGTTCGGGAGCCCGCAAAATCCGCGGGCAGGGGTCGAAGCCTTCGATCCTGCCACACTAAATTCCAAGACAACCATCAATGTTAATATTCGCGTACCAAATGCGGACGCTGCCATGGCGTACGCTGAGGTTATGATGGACAAGACGGCCAAGGGAACTTATCCGGCGTACAGTCTGAGGACTCAGAGTTGCGTGACCTACTGCGCAAAGGTGCTACAGGCTGGAGGCGTAAAGGGAGTGCCGACGACTCCGGGTGCGGCCCAGAGGTGGTTCTTTGAGCAACTCGGGTAAGTGTCCGATGCGGGAAAGGAATTGGGCGATGTCGATGCCGCAGGGGTGGGAGTGGCTTGAGGATCTACCGGATGAGTGGGAAGCGCCCCCTGACCTGCAAACTCCTACTCCGTACCCCGAGGTCAACTTGGCAATTCGGCTACTCTCATGCGAGTTCCTTGGGTTTGAGGCGCGTGCTGCGATTGGGCGTTTCGTTACGGAGGAGGCGCTGTACGACATGTGGTTTGTCGAGAACGTCCAGACCGCTGGTTGGGAGATGAAGCAGTCTGCATTGCTCCGGGAGGTGCCGATGGAGCAGGCCCGGATCGTTTACGAGGCGTGGAAAGTACTCAATGCCGTCAGTGAGCTTGATGCCCCCGATGCTGTGCTGCTCGAGCGGAGAGTAGCGGCGATCAAGGCACTGACGTCCGCGCTGCAGGAGGCTGCGGAGAGGCTTGTACGTATCCGAGCCGAGAATGCCCCAGCTAGTTGATCAGGATCGTTGCTGGTGCTACAGCGATTGAATAGCTGTGTGGTGCCATGACCGTTTGGCTCCGCCCTTCAAGTGGTTTTGATGTGAGTGGTGCCAATGGGTGCAGTACAAGCCGCCGCAGTAGCGTCTGCAGGTGGCGGTATGTTCGAGTTGATCTGAAGAGGCGGGGTATCGGGGCGTCACTCGAAGGATTTTGCGTAGACAAGGAGGTCTATTCACAGGCGATCCTGTAGAAGTGCAGCCCGATGACACAGGAGATCGTTTCCGTGAAGGTCGCGAGCGGTCTGCGGTAGTCGG
>NZ_JBSWXD010000314.1:0-1460 GCF_056160425.1 Micromonospora sp. ABR4_055 | reverse complement strand
TGTCCGTGTTGGAAATCGGACGTCGGCTGAGTTGCGGGACGAGCGCGACTCCTGATGATCTTGCGGGTGACTAGCCTCGAAGTTCATCGCTGGAGCCGCGCTCGTGACGACATCTTCCCTGACCGACCACGTTGTTGACCACCTCGCCGATCTGGCGCTGTGGGAAGCCGAACTCTCCACCTGCCCGGCCGATCCCTTGTCGATGGTGTCGCCCCTGGTAGCACGCCTGGCCCGGGTGCCGGACCCCCGCCGGCCGCGCGGACGGCGCCATCCGCTGCTGGTGATCCTGGTCCTGACCGCGTGTGCCACCCTCGTCGCCGGCAACGACAGCCTGACCGCGATCCGGCAGTGGGCGGCCCGGACCCCACAGGACGTCCTGCACCGCCTCGGCGCCCGCCGTGACCCACTGACCAGCCGCTACCTCGTACCGAGCGAACGGACCTTCCGGCGGGTCCTGGCCGCCGTCGACGGCGACGCCCTCGACACGGCGACCTGCGGCTACGCCGCGGACGTGGTGCGCGGCGACGCCCCGGCCCCACGGATCCCCACCAGCGTCGACGAACCCACCGAACGCGAACAACGCCGCGCCGCCACCCGGGCGTTCACCCACCCGGCACCGGCCGGGCTGCTGCCCGCCGCCGCGATCGACGGGAAACTGCTGCACGGCACCCGCACCCCCACCGGACAGGTGTTCCTGGTCGCCGCCGTCACCCACGACCGTGCCGTGATCCTGGGCCAACGCCAGGTCGCCGACAAACGCGGCGAGGCCACCGCGACCGAGGACCTACTCACACAGCTCGACGTCGCCGGCATGCTCCTCACCCTGGACGCCCTGCACACCACCAGGAAAACCGCCCGGCTGATCACCGACACCCTGAACGCCCACTACATGCTGATCCTGAAGGGGAACCAGCCGCTCGCCCTGCGGGCCGCCCACACGTTGCTGTCCGGCACCGACACCGAGTTCGCCGACCGGACCGACGTCGACGCCGATCGCGGACACGGACGCACCGAACGCCGCACGATCCGCGTAACCGGCTGCGACGACACCCTGTTCCCCGGAGCCCGCCAGGTCTTCCGGCTACGCCGCGACACCGGCGGACTCGACGGGATCCGCACCAGCAAACAGATCATCCACGGCATCGTCAGCCTCGACGCCACCCAGGCCGGACCGCAACACCTCAACGCCTACGTCAGAGGACACTGGTCGGTGGAAACCCGCCTGCACTGGACCCGTGACGTCACCTTCAACGAGGACGACTCCCAGCTCAGGACGGGTGCGGCTCCCCGCAACGTGGCCGCCATGCGCAACCTGGCCCTGAACACCTTCCGCCTCGCCGGACGCGCCAACATCGCCCACGCCCGCCGTGACCTCCACGACCGCGCCGACACCTTCGCCGTCTACGACATCTGACAAACAATGATCAAGTCAGACATAGAGGAACAACGCCGGGGCCGTG
>NZ_JBSWXD010000313.1:0-1479 GCF_056160425.1 Micromonospora sp. ABR4_055 | reverse complement strand
TTTGGTGGAGGTTGTAGTGTGGGCTATACCCATTTCGTTGTGGTGTGTTGTGGGGGGGGTGGGGGGGTTGTTGTTTTTGTTTTTTTCTCCCCCCCCCCCCCCCCCCCCCCCCCGAACCCACCCATCCGAACCCCCGCCCCGGGGTCGTGCGTTTCGGCGGCGTGCGGCTCCGAACACCCCGACCCTCCTCACTCGTCATCGGCGGCTCTGCGAGCCGCTGCAGAAAGGTGGACAGAATGGACGAGGTGCTACGCCGCAACGGGCAACTCTCGCCACCCAATCCGGCGCTCACCCGCCGCAACATCCTCGCCGCATCGGCCGGTGCCGCTGCCGTGCTCGGTGCGGCCGGGCTGCCGGTGCTGCAGACCAGCCGTCCGGCCCGGGCCGGCGGCGGCTGGTCCGTGGACCCGCTGATCCCCGAGCAGAACCGGGGCATCATCCTCTACTCGGTCCGGGACCGCATCCGGGCCGCCCCGGACGACAGCGGCGTACCGTACGGCTTCGAGCGGGTCCTGGCCCGCCTGGCGGAACTCGGTTACAAGGAGATCGAGTTCGCTGGTTACACCCAGAGCGAGGAGATCCTCGGACGGCAGATCACGCCGACCGAGATCCGCAAGATCCTGGACGACAACGGCCTGGTCGCCAACGGCACCCACGCCAGGATCAATGCGGAGACGTTCCAGCAGGAGCTCGACATCGCCGAGGAACTCGGCATGAAGAACATCGGCACCGGCAGCGACCCGACCCGCAGCGACTACCAGTCGGACTGGGACGAGGCCGCTGACCTGTGGAACGAGCTCGGCCGGCAGGCCCGGGAACGCAAGATGCGGCTCTACACCCACAACCATGACGCTGCGTACAACTTCCTGCTCGACTCCGGCCCGCTGGACGAGCAGGGACGGCCGACCCGTTCGTCCGGTGTCCGCAAGCTCGAGTACTTCATGGCCAAAACCGACGCGAAGTACGTCTACTTCGAGATGGACATCTACTGGGGCTACGTCGCCCGGCACAAGCACCACACGTTCATCAACTCGGCTGGTCGGGAGCGGACCCGGGTGTTCGACCCGATCCTGACGGTGGCCCGTCGGCCCCGGCGGTTCCCGCTGTTCCACGCCAAGGACGGTGCCAGGAGCCCGGAGCAGAGCAACGGCTACGAGATGACGCCGATGGGCGACGGCGACATCAACTTCCAGCAGTTCTTCCAGACCATCGGGCACTACGACTTCCACCACGCCAACTGGGAGCAGGACACCGCTCCCGGCGGATCGGAGAACCCGGGTCAGTCGCTGGAGTTCGCCGAGCGCAGCTACCAGCACATGTCGGAACTGACCGTCTACAGCCAGGGCGAGTGATCCACCGGTCGCCCGCCACCCGGCACGGCGGCCACTGATCCAACCGCGTGAACCGGCCGGGGGGGGGGGGGGGGGGGGGGGGGGGGGGGGGGGGGGGGGGGGGGGGGGGGGGGGGGGGTGGGCTGTT
>NZ_JBSWXD010000312.1:0-1488 GCF_056160425.1 Micromonospora sp. ABR4_055 | reverse complement strand
CCGACGGCCAACACGGCGACGAGGGCAGAGACCCAGACACCACCAACGGCCACAGCGACCCCGGTGTCGCCCAGATCACCGCCACCGACGGACACCCCTTCTGGGTCCCCGAACTCGACCAGTGGATCGACGCCACCCACCTCCAACCCGGCCAGTGGCTCCAGACGAGCTCCGGCACCTGGGTCCAGATCACCGCCATCCACCGCAGGACCGTCCCACACGCCACCGTCCACAACCTCACCATCAGCCGCGTCCACACGTACCATGTGATCGCCGGCAAAACCCCGGTCCTCGTCCACAACTGCGGCGATGCAGCGAAGCACAGCGTAGATAACCTTGCGGACTCGCTAGACGACAATGTCGTATTCCATTACACGTCCGAAGGCAATCACGCCAAAATCATGGACGGCGGTGTGGTAACTGCGAACGCAAAGGGCGTCACGTACTTCACAAGGGAGATGCTTAGCTCTAAGGAAACAAGCAACGCACTCTTCATGGGAAGGGGCGGGGACCGAGGAACCCACCTGATCGCGTTCAGGTTGCCCGCTGGGACTAAACTGGTGCCTGGCTCACAACCCAACGAGCTCATGCACACGGGGTCGTTCAGATTCACGCTCGATGACGTGGTTTTCCATGGCCCGAATCCATTCGGATGATGAGGAAGTATGTTCGAGATCAACAACATCGACGAGCTTTACGCACTTCAGAAGGGCTTGATGGAGATCCGCTTCAACGCGGCCGATGTGGATTGGGCGGTGAAAGGTAGCCCGTTCCTGAGTCACGTACATGAGCGGCTAGTTGAGACGATCATTGCGCATCACGAAGAAATTGGGGAGTCGCGGAAAGCGCAAGGTTGGCGTGATTGGCGTCGCTTTGAAGCGCGAGCAATGGAACGCCCTGCCGTACGCGATTACCTGGCCGAAATGTGGGGTGAGTTATCCACGCCGGAAGCCAAAAGAGAGGCTGTGGTCGATCAAATGCGCCCGTTCGTCTTCTCGGATGAGAACGTAACTGAAATGATCGCCGAAATTGAAGCAGAGTGGCGCAAGCGGTCGGCTCTTTGATTTCCAAACGTTCGATTGATCCGGAGTTGTGGAGCATCGGTGGACCACTCCATATGGTGCTGGTTCAGTGACTTTACGCGCCGGGGTGCATGGTTGTGCACCCCGGTTGCTGTCACGACTGATGTCAGGTATCCGGAGCGTATGCGAACGGATCGATGCGGATTTCAGGGCTTGGGTACCGAGATTGCGGCTGCTCGTTGGCACGGCGCGTAGCGGCGTGGCGTCGATCCCCGGAACCCGGCGCGTGGGTTGACCCGTGATGGGATCGTCACGGCCTTGATCGCTTCGACCGGGACGCATCGCCTGGCCGCCTTGGTCGTCGCGGGGGGGGGGGGGGGGGGGGGGGGGCTTTCACACAACCTAAAACAAAAAACAAACGCCTCAGCGAGGCCCCCAAAACAACAGTCCCCCCCCCCCCCCACAG
>NZ_JBSWXD010000311.1:0-1496 GCF_056160425.1 Micromonospora sp. ABR4_055 | reverse complement strand
ACGCCCGAGTTGATCACACCCGGGCCGTCACGCCACGTCACATCGACAGGGCTCGGTTCCGGATCGGCGGACCCCTTTCGGGAAGTCCTCCAGCATGGGTATTGCATGTGCCGAAACCTCATCCGCGCTGGCCTCCGTGCGCCAGCCGGCGGGTTGTGGGTGCTCCGTGGGTGATCGGATGCCACCGACCCCAGACGGAATTGGCCCCTGGATGCTGGATTTCTGCCACGAGCGTCTGCCGAACAGGCGACTACTGTACGCGACGACCGCGCTGACCTGCCGATACTGCGCGGTGTCCGGCTGGATTGCCGGCTAGGAATCTGGACGAAAGCACCTTGCGTTCAGTAGCGGGCGCAAAGGCGTATACCGGGTATTAAAAGTCCTCAGCTCTGCCGATTGAGCTAACGGCCCGTCAAGGGCCAACCCTACTCCGCCTGGCCGCGGCTTCTGCATCCGCCCGTCTGCTGCCCGGGTCTGGGGCTGTCGCGGCTGACCGGCGGACGGCGGGTGACGCGTCGGGCGATCTGGTGTCCTCAGCCGCGGGTTGGGGTCGTCCGGGGGTTGGTGTGGTCGGAGGCTGGGAGGTGGTGTCGGCGGTTCGGGTCGGTCAGGCGGCCTGTGTGCGTCGGCGGCGGGGAACCAGCGCGGCGGCGGCCTCCGCCTTGTCCCGCTCGACCTAAAGTTCGACGATGACGGAGGTGTAGATGGTGATGGTGATGGTGATGGTGATGGTGATGGTGATGGTGATGGTGATGGTGGAGTGGCCGAGGAGTTCCTTGACGTCGGTGAGGTCGGCGCCGGAGGCTTTCAGGTAGGTGGCGGCGCAGTGTCGTAGGTCGTGCAGCCGGACCGGGGGCAGTCCGGCGTCGCGGACGAGGCTGTCGAAGCGTTTGCTGACGGTGTCCGGGTGCCACTTCTCGCCGTCGGGTTGGACGAAGAACCATCCGGTGTCCGGCCAACTGCCGCCGCTGGCCAGTTGCCAGCGGGCGCGGCGGGCGAGGTAGGCGCGCCACGCGGCGGCGGTGAAGCTGTCGAGGGCGAAGGTGCGGTTACCCGCCTCGGACTTGACCTTCTTGTCGACCGCTTCGTAGCCGACGGTGGTGCGTTGCAGGTCGACGGTGACGAGGGCGGCGTCCAGGTCGACGGTGCTGTCCCGCAGGCCGAGTGCCTCACCGCGGCGCATTCCTCGGTGCATGATGCCCACGAACACCGGGTAGAGGGCGATGTCGTGGTCCTGGGCGTAGTCGAGGAAGGCTCCGGCCTGTTGCGGGGTCCACACCATGACCGGGCTGGGCTTCTGTCCGGTCTCGCGCCACCGTGCGACGGCTCTGTCCGTCCACAACCGGGGTTTGGGCTGCTTCGCCGACGGTAGTTCGACGTGCTTGGCCGGGTTGAAGTCGATGAGCCGTAAACATTCAGGTGGTGCGCGAAGAGTGACGGTCAGCGCGGGTTGAGTGACGGGGTTCGACCGGCTCGACGCCGTTCTGTCCGTTGTG
>NZ_JBSWXD010000310.1:0-1499 GCF_056160425.1 Micromonospora sp. ABR4_055 | reverse complement strand
ACACCCCACCCCGAACAAAGCCCCACACACCTCCCCCCCCCCGACCCCCACCACACCCCCTCCCCCCCCCCCCCCTTTTTGTGGGTTCTTCCCCCCCCCTCCCCCCCCCCCCCCCCCCCCCCCCCGGCGGCTCGGCGAGCCTGAGGAGTGTCGTTGACATCTCCCCCTGCTGAAGTAGGGAGATTCGACCCTCACGGGTCGAGCTTTCTGCTTGACCGACCACTGCCGACCCGAATCAACGGCGAGGGGCGGAGTACCGCCCATCGGTCCTACACGGTCTCCACAGACGTCACTTCCCACCAGCCCGGCGGTAGGCCCGACCAGCCTGGCTGTCACCGGAAGGACTACGCCACGTTGGCACACCTGTTCGCACGCCGGATCTCCCGGTGTGTGAGTAGTGGACGTCGATCCGCCTCGGCGGCGAGTCGACCTTCCCTGCCGTGCTCCGCAGGTGTCCGTTTCCTTCCCGGCCGGAAGGCCGGAGTATCCACGGAAGGCATCTGATGACCGTACTCAAACCGGCGCAGGCGCCACCGGTACGCGCCGCGACCACCGCTCCGGTCCGCCGCCCCGCCGGCGGCCGGGTCGCCGCAGTCGGACTACCGCTGCTCGGCGTGGCGGTGACGGTGACCGCGTGGTGGCTCGCCACCAGCGTGTTCAACCTGGTGCACTCGGTGGTGCTGCCACCCCCGCAGGACGTGTACGCGGCGTTCTCCCTGCGGATGCCACGACTGCTGGAACATTCCCTGGCGACCACCACCTCGACCGTCGTCGGGTTTGCGATCTCCACCGTCATCGGGGTGCTGATCGGACTGGCGCTGGCCGGCTCCCAGGTGGCCGAGCGGATGTTCGCTCCGCTGCTGGTGGCGCTCAACGCCGTACCGAAGATCGTGCTTGCCCCACTGCTCGTGGTCACCCTCGGCTGGGGTCAGCAGTCGATTCTCACCATGGTCTTCCTGCTCTGCTTCTTTCCGATCGTGCTCTCCACGGTGACCGGTCTGACCTCGACCCCGGCCGACCTGGCCGAGCTGGCCCGGTCACTGGACGCGTCCCGCTGGCAGACCTTCCGCAAGATCCGCTTCCCGGCGGCGTTGCCGCAGATCTTCGTCGGCCTGAAGGTCGCGATGCCGTTGGCGGCGATCGGTGCCGTGATCGGCGAGTTCCAGGCCGGTGAGGAAGGGCTGGGCTACATGACCCTGCAGTTCAGCGGGATGGGCGAGAACTCCGCCGCCTGGGCGGCGATCGTGTTGATCGGGCTGATGAGCATCCTGCTCTACTTCGCGCTGGTCGCCTTCGAACGGTTGCTGCTGCCGTGGGTGCGGGAGACGACGTCGGCCCGCTGACGTCACCACCATGTCGCGCCCGCCCCGGACGTGGGGGGGGGGGGGGGGGGGGGGGGGGGGGGGGGGGGGGGGGGGGGGGGGGGGGGGGGGGGGGGGGGGGGGGGGGGGGGAAGGGGGGAGGAGGGGGGGGGAGGAGGGGGGGGGGGGGGGGGAGGG
>NZ_JBSWXD010000309.1:0-1506 GCF_056160425.1 Micromonospora sp. ABR4_055 | reverse complement strand
CATGCGAGAGGGGGGGTGGTGGTGTGGGGGGGGGGGGGGGGGGGGGAGAAGAGAGAGGGCTTTCCTGGTCGCGGCGGTAATAGGGGGGCGGCGTTGTCCCGGATGGGGTGGACCAAGCGCCGTCACCACCCCAACCAGCCCCAGTTCAGGCAGGCCCGACGACTCGACGCAGCGACCGGTTCGACCGGTTTGCCCGTGCCGCCGCCCGCTGCTGGTCGGCCGTCACCTCGATGTAGTTCTGGCTTGCCGTGAGGCTCGCATGCCCCAGCAGCCGCATGATCTCGGCGGCGTTCGCCCCGTCCTCGGCCAACCGGGTGGCGAACGTGTGTCGCAGCGCGTGCAGCTGCGCACCCCGCGGCACCCGCTCGGTGATCCCTGCCCGCCGGAAACACGACCGCACCAGGTACTGCAGGCCGCCGCGCCGCAGGGCGGCACCGCGCCGGTCGACCAACAGCGGACCTCCGGGGCGTACCGACCGGGGGCCGAACCGTCGTCGGCGGCTGGCCAGGTAGCCGTCGACGACGACGTCGACGGCGGCCTCCACCGGGACGGTCCGCAGCCGGCCGCCCTTGCCGGTCAGCTCGATCCGGCGTTCACCGGGACGTCCCGCGACCGAGCCGACCCGCAGCCCCAGCAGCTCGCCGAGTCGCAGACCGGCGCACAACGCCAGAGCGACCACCAGCAGGTCACGCTCCGGCCACGGGTCGCGCTGGCGGGGGTCGCTCCGCGCGGCGGCGGCCAGCAGCGTCTCCGGGGTCTCCTCGCCTCGCAGCGGCTTCGGTAGTGCTGCCGGGGCCCGCGGGCGGCCCACTGCGGGCATCGGGTTTCCGGCGGCGATGCCGTCGGCGACCAGGAAGTTGAACCACGAGTTCCACGTCGACCAGGCCCGGTGCACAGACGCGGGGGAGCGGGGGGCCGCGAACCGGGCGAACGCGGCGCGGAGCCGTCGTTGGTCGAGCGCCTCCAGTGGTACGTCGGTCCAGGGCAGGGGAGTCGGTTCGGTGGAGTCGCCGATCAGGCGTAGGACGGCGACGAGGTCGCGGCGGTAGGCGTCCAGGGTGTGCGGGGAGGGTTTGCGGGAGGCGCGGTCGGCGAGGAAGTCCTCGACGAGCCGTACCGCCACCAGATCCACAAATTGGTGCATAACGCATATTATGCATGTCTTCTCGGTGTGCCACCAGATCCGGCCGAGGACCCGCGAGCCCCGGCCGGGGGGGGGGTGGCCGCGTCCCAACATGTGTCGCGGTGGCCGCACCGAAGGGCCGGCGATGCGCCTCGGGACGCGATGCCGGAAGTTCGGCGGGTCACCGGCGACGCTGGGGCTCGCTGGGAAGTGACGGACACGGGAAAGCCCGTGATCCGCCGGGTCCACGCCGTCAGAGCCGGTCGGTCACCTCGACCCACGTCTCCTAGTTGACATAATGTATATTATCGACCTGATATCGGCGGTGTCCCGGAGACCCCGTCGCGCGCGGCGGACTGTGAGCCCCCGACGGGGTCTCACAG
>NZ_JBSWXD010000308.1:0-1573 GCF_056160425.1 Micromonospora sp. ABR4_055 | reverse complement strand
CCCCCCTCACACCCCATCCAACTTCATGTCCCTTTTTTCTTTTCCCCCCCCCCCCCCCCCCCCCCTCCTCCCCTGACACGACATTTCTTTCTTCCTCCCCCCCCCCCCCCCCCGCGTCGTGGTGTGGTGTGGGTTTCGGTCAGCGTTGGAGGGTGAGGACGCCGGGGCGGTAGGCTACGGCACCGCCGAGCAGGTCCGCGAGCAGCGCCAACGCGCCCTCGACGCCGCCCACGCCGCCCATCCGGACCGGTTCACCCGCCGGCCACGCGCACCACGGCTACCCGACCAGGCCTGGATCAACCAGCCAACCCAGCAGGCACCAACCGTCTCAATTTGACTTGACAACTACCGTTTGGTGCCGGGGTCGGTGGCGGGGCGGCGCGGAAGGCGGCTTCGATGCAGTCGTTGCCGGTGCGTTGGAGGTTGGAGTTGCGGCGGGCGCCGGAGTTGCCGTGGTTGAGCATGGCCTGGCGGAGGGCGTTGCCTTCCATCTGTTGCATCCAGCCGGGTTGCTGGGAGTGCCAGGCGAGGGTGTGGCTGCGGACGGCCATGCCGCGGGAGATGGCGTGGTTGACGATCCGGTCGCCGTTGGTGAAGGTGAACTGGTTCTGTTGTGGTTCGGTGGCGTCGAGTTTCAACTCGTTCTCGGCGGTGACGCTGGTGAACTCCCGGTTGAGGATGTTCACGTACGTCGAGTCGCCGAGTTTGTTGGCAGCGACGGCGGTGCCGAAGTAGCGGCCGGACTGGGCGGCGGCCGCCCCCAGGGTGCTTTCGGCCGCGCTGGCGAGATTCGGCATCAACGACACGGTCAGGACTACGACAAGTGCGGCGATGCCGGATGCCCAGAGCGTTCGAAACCGACGTCGGGCAGGACGGGTCTGGGAGATCATGCTGATCCTCCGACAGGGAAGTAGGACAATCTGTCGCTCTTCAGGTGAGAGCTGCCCAGCGGCGATGCGTATCCGTGGTCAGCAGGGACGGTTGATGACGCTCAGTTGGACGGTCGGCCACCCAGGTGGCGACGGAGAGTGTCGATCTCTGTCTGCGTCGGGCACCTGAGCAAGTTGGCGAGTCGGCGCGGGCGTTCGGGCACCTGGTGCTGAGGCGCCAAGTTGATGAATCGGGCATATCGGCATTCTTTATGAACATGTCCTCCAAGAGCAGTTGGTGTTGGCATTAACGCATCGATCGACTCATATCGATATTCAGAAAACTTGCGGTTGGCGAGCGGTAGTTTCCGGCCATGACTGCTCGTGGTCGCGGTGGACGGTCGGCGGCCGTTTGAGGTGGCGGCGGGGTGGCCGGCTCATCTCGCGGCCCTGTTGTCGCCGCTATGTCCCGACCCACCGTCGTCTCGCGGGTCCGATGCGCCTTGACGAACCCACTCGAGTTCCCGGAAATGTTGCGGACAGCTCTTCAATGGTGACCGGTGGGGTCGTGGGTGCCGGTATCGGTGCCCAGCGTCAACGGGGTACGACTCGACTAGACGAGTAGTTCCGAAGTCAGGGGTCGATGTCCGGGCATGAGGAGAGGGCATCCAAGATCATGTTGTGACGCAAGACCTGGACACCCT
>NZ_JBSWXD010000307.1:0-1620 GCF_056160425.1 Micromonospora sp. ABR4_055 | reverse complement strand
GAGCGGGCCGGCCGCCGGGGGCCCACCGGCTGCCCACTCCGGCCGGACCACCAGCACCGAACCGGTCGCCTTCGCCCCGGCGAGCACCGCCGGCCCGGCCCAGCCGTCGGCGCGCGGCCCCACCGCCAGGTCGGTACGCAGCACCGTGCGGCCCGCGTACCGGACGGTGGTGTCGATCCGGGCGTCGCCGGACGGCTCACCGTCGCGCCCGCAGACCAGCTCCTCCCGCCACACCACGGCCGCGCCGTCGGCCAGCTCCACCACCGACCGGGACAGGTGGTGGCAGCCGGCGGCGGCGATCAACGGCTCCGGCAGCCAGCGCAGCTCGCCGCCGGTCGCAACCCGGACCAGCATCTGCAGCGTCGACCGGCGGCCGTCAGGTCCGGGCAACGCCAGCGACGCCGCGACGGTACGCAGACACACTCGCGCCCCCGGCCCGACCTCGACGTCCAGCCGCAGGTCGTCGCCGCCGAGCGGGCCGGCCGCCGCGCCGACCAGGTGCACCTGGACTTCGCCGCCGTCGGCGGCCGCTGCCGGGCCGGTGCGGCGCAGCACCAGCGGCGGCTCGCCGCGCAGGCAGACCAGCCGGGTCCGCCCGGCGGCGTCGACCTCGGCGACCAGCCGGGCGTGGGCCCGCATCAGCCGGCGACCTCCGCCGGTGTCTGGGCGCGGGCCCGCAGCAGCCCCCGAATCCAGTCGGCCACCGGCGTCGCCGTGCGGTCCTGCACCAGCGACAGGAACACCGTCGGCAGCTCGCCCCGGCGGGCGGCGGCGTCGCGCTCCATCACCGACAGGTCGGCGTTGACCAGCGGCGCCAGGTCCGTCTTGTTGATCACCAGCAGGTCGGCGGTGCTCACCCCCGGCCCGCCCTTACGCGGCACCTTGTCGCCGCCGGCCACGTCGACCACGAAGATCTGCTGGTCGACCAGGCCCCGGCTGAACGTGGCGGTCAGGTTGTCCCCGCCACTTTCCACCAGCACCAGATCGAGGGTGCCCAACTGGTCGGACAGGTCCTCGATGGCGTCAAGGTTGGCGGAGATGTCGTCGCGGATCGCGGTGTGCGGGCAGCAGCCGGTCTCCACCGCCCGGACCCGCTCCGCCGGCAGGACGCCGTTGCGCAGCAGGAAGTCGGCGTCCTCGGTGGTGTAGATGTCGTTGGTGACCACGGCCAGCCGCAACTCGTCGGCGAGCGCCCGGCACAGCGCGGCGACCAGCGCGGTCTTGCCGGAGCCGACCGGCCCGCCGATGCCGATCCGCAGCGCGGGGGAGCCGTCCGGCAGCCGGGGCGGGTGCGGGTCGACCCCCGGATCGGGGTGGGTGTGCGGTACCTCCCCGTCGGTGTGCGCGTGCGGTTCGGCGGACCCGCCGTGGACGTGGGTGTGTGGTTCAGGACGCAAAGAGACGCACCTCCCAGGTGGCGTGGTGTTCGGCGTCGACCTCCGGGATCGGGGCCGAGCCGGCGGGCAGGTCGTCGACCGGCCGGTCGGCCAGGGCGGCCGCCCCGGCGGCGACCGCGTCGATGTCCGGCGCGAGCCGGGCCAGCAGGCCGTGCACCGCGTACGGGTCGAGGCCGAGCAGCCGCACGGCGGCGCTGGCCGGTCCGGTGACGGCGGTGTATGC
>NZ_JBSWXD010000306.1:0-1656 GCF_056160425.1 Micromonospora sp. ABR4_055 | reverse complement strand
GCAAACATTCAGGTGGTGCGCGCTGGGATTCCGCGTGGTGGCATAGCGTGATGGCCGGTTGGTTGGTGGCCGCCGGCTGATGTTGACCTGGGTGGGGTGGGGGTCAGGTGGGTGCGGGTAGGTTCGGCATCCAGGGTCGTCCGAGGATGGCGTCGCGCAGGACGGCCATTTTGTCGAGGCCGTTCTTCGCCGCGCTGGAGACGTAGCCGAGGATCTTGTACCGATCCTTGGTGCGTTGCTCGCTGGTGAGCCGCCCGGAGATCTTCTGCTGGATCTTCGCCGGTCGCAGGTCCCGTTCGGCCTGGTTCGACGTCGGCGGCACCAACAGGTCGTCAACGAAGCGCAGCACGTCGGCACGTCGGTCCCGGAAGACTTCCAACAGCAGGCGGGCTTTACGCTCACCCGGCCGGTTGCCGATGGTGCTGGTGTCGGACAGTCCGACCAGCACGCCGTGGTGCAGCCGGTACAGCAACTCGGCCTTCACTGTGGGGTCGATGCCCGGCCGGTTCTGCTCACGGGCCGTGTTCGTCTCGTGGATCAGCGCGCGCAGCGCGTCGGAGATCTGCTTCGGCCAGACCGCGTCGGGGTACACCTCGGCCGCACCGTCAAGATCACGTAACAGGTGAGCGCAACACAGTTGGTGGACCAGCGTGCCCAACTCGGCCGAGTCGTAGTTCCGGTACCGGTCGTGCACGACCACCGAGCCGGTCAGGTCCTTGACCACGAACGCCGTGAACGTGGCCAGGTCCCGGTCACCGACCTGGTAGTGAGTCCACAACTCGGTACACGCCACGAGCAGGTACTTCTCGGCCTTCTTCCGGCCCGGCCTCGGTTTCTTCGGCCCGACCCGCAGCGGCGTCTCGTCACAGCACACCGCGTACGCCAGGGTGATCAACATGCGGATCCGTTTGTCGACCTCGCTGGTCAGCGCCGCGACCCGGGTCAGCACGCCGTGCACGAACCCCGGCGACGGTGTCGCACCGGTCAGCGACCGAAGCATCTGTACACACCGCTGCACCGGGATGAAATGCACGACCATCAGATAGACCGCCCACGCCTGCAGGTTCGGGCCGTACCCCACCGGACCGGCCCCCGCGCCTTCCGGCCGGGCCGCGGTGTGCAGCTTCCCGCACCCACACCGCACCGCATGCTGGTCGTACTGGGTCAGCGTCGCGGTCATCAACGGAACCTCGACCTGCTGATACCGGTCCACCACACCCAGATCCCGCGCGTCCACCAACTCCGCGCCGCACCCGCAACTACCCTCGGGGAACCGGTCCCGCCGCTGATCAGGAGCATCCGACCAGGCCAGGTTCGACCCCGGCGCACCCCGCTGCCTACCCCGCGTACCCGCCGGGGTGTCCCGCTTCTTCCTCGCCGCAGGTGGCGTACGCCCCGGATCATCATCCTTCGACGGCGGAGACGACGAGTTCGACGAGTTCCGCGACAACAGATGCTCGACCCGCGCCAGCCGCACCGCGAGCGCCTCGTACGCCGCCGTCAACTCCGCGATCTGCGCGTCCTGCTCAGCAATCCGAGCGTCCTGCGTCCGTGCCAGCGAGATCAACTCTTCACGAGACAGATCCTCCGACACCGACACGCCAAGATCAAACCACAACGGACAGAACGGCGTCGAGCCGGTCGAACCCCGTCACT
>NZ_JBSWXD010000305.1:0-1665 GCF_056160425.1 Micromonospora sp. ABR4_055 | reverse complement strand
AGCCTCGATCCACCGACGCGGTTGCCGCTGAATGTTGGTTGATCATTTCTGTATTGGGTGGTGCGGCGGGCGTGAGGGAGTCGCCGATCACGTGATCGGCTTGCTCCGAGGGTGAGTGTTCGGGGTGGAACGGGATTGTGGCCTGTGGTCGGGCCGCCTGGTTTCGGCTGGTGGGGTGTGGTCAGCCGGGTGCCGGCTGGACGGCGGTGAACAGGTTGTCGAACGCCGCCTGCCAGGGCCAGTACTCGGGCAGGTGTAGGTGGATGGTGCGGGCCCGGTGGGCGAGGCGGGCTGCGACGGTGATGATCCGGGTCCGGATGGTGGCGGGTCTGGCGGTCGACCAGGTGCCCGCGGCGAGGTGTCCGGCGGCGCGGGTGAGGTTGTGCGTGATCGCGGCGCAGGTCAGCCAGGCGTCGTTGGCGCTGAAGTGTCCGGAGGGCAGGTGGGCGAGGGGGCCGGCGATCAGGTCGGCGTTGACCTGCTCGATGATCGCGTGTTGCCGGTGCTGGGCTTCGGCCTGTACGAGGGTGTACGGGCTGTCGGTGAACACGGCGTGGTACCGGTAGGTCGGTAGGAGTTCGTCCTGGCCGGGGATCTGTTGCGGGTCGTCGCGGCGGACGCGGCGCACGATCAGCCGGGCGGTCGCCTCGTGTCGGGTGCCGGCGAACGCGGTGTACGTGGTTTCGGCGATCTGCGCGTCGGAGATCCACCGGCCGGCGTCTTCGTCCCGGACGGCCTGCGGATAGGTGATGTCGACCCACTGGTCGGCGGCGATGCCGTCGCACGCGGCGCGGATCTTCGGGTCGATGCGGCAGGTGACCGAGAACCGCACGCCACGACGCCGGCAGCCGCTGATCACCGTCTTGGCGTAGAACGCCGAGTCCGCTCGCACCATGATCTCCCCCGAAGCGCCGCATGCCCGGGCGGTCGTGATGGCCTCGGCGATCATGGTGGCGGCGCCCCGGGACGAGCCGGCGTTACCCGACCGCAGCCTCGTGGCGGCGATCACCGGCGCGGACAGCGGGGTGGACAGCGTCGCGACCAGGGGGTTGTAGCCGCGCAGGTAGACGTTGTAGCCGCCGACCTTGGCGTGGCCGAACCCGATGCCCTGCTTCTGCTTGCCGTACACCCGCCGCAGCATGGAGTCGATGTCCACGAAGCACAGGGTGTCGGCGCCGGTCAGGATCGGTGCCCGGCCGGTCAGACCGATCAGGGTGTCGCGGGCGGCGGCCTGTAACTGCCGTACGTGCCCGTGGGTGAACGTACGCAGGAACGACCCGAGCGTCGACGGCGCGTACACGCTGCCGAACAGCGACCGCATGCCACCGTGCCGGGCGATGTCGAGGTCGTCGATGCTGTCCGCGCCCGCGAGCATCCCCGCCACGACCGTGGCGACCTTCCCGGCGGGGTTCGCGCCCTTGTCCGTCGGCAGCCGCACCCGGTCGGCGACCGCGTCATGCAGACCGGCCTGCTCGGCCAGGCGCATCACCGGAACGAGACCGGCACACGACACCAGATTCGGATCGTCGAACGTCGCGCGCACCACCGGCGCGTCCTGGCGTATTCTCACCTGCGAGGTGCCCTCTCGAACCGAGCGATAGAAGCGTCAGAACTCCTATCCTTCCAGTTCAGAGGGCACTTTCTATAGCCGGGGTCCTGCCGGTC
>NZ_JBSWXD010000304.1:0-1681 GCF_056160425.1 Micromonospora sp. ABR4_055 | reverse complement strand
CCGGGTCGGCGGTCCAGTTGCGTGCGTGTGACGGCACCGCGGCGCAGCGGTTGACCCGTACGGTGGCCGGGCAGTTGCGGCACACCGGGTCCGGTCTGTGTCTGGCGGTCGATGGTGGTGCGACCGTGAACTCGACGCCGGTCGTGCTGGCCGTGTGTGATGCTGCCGCGACCGGTCAGGTGTGGTCGGCGCAGGACGAGACCCGGCACGTCTACGGTCCGGACGGGGCGCGGTTGCTGACCGTGCAGGACCGGCGGGCGACGCTGCACCTGGCCGACGCGGTGGTCACGGTGGCCGCTGGTGGGGTGAACGTCAACAGTCAGCGTAGCTACGCGGTGCCGGGTGGCGGCATGCTGCGGTACGCCTACGGGTCGGCGTCGGTCCAGTTGGCGGCGGTCGCGGCCGATCATCAGGGCAGCCCGTACGCGGAGGTCGGTTCGACCCTGTCGGGGATGCCGGTACGGGTCCTGAAGCGGGATCCGTTCGGTAACCCCCGCGCGGTCGACGTGCTGGCCACGAATCTGAAGACCCGGGCCGGGTTCCTGGGCGCGACCCCGGACGAGGCGTCCGGCTACACCCCGTTGGGGGCACGCCTGTACGACCCGGTGGTGGGCCGGTTCCTGTCCGCCGACCCGGTCCTCGATGTGGCGGACCCGTTGCAGTCCAACGGCTACGCGTACGCGCACAACAACCCGGTCACCCACGCCGACCCGTCGGGTCTGTCGATCAGCCTGACCGCGTCGGAGCGGGCGGCGGCGTTGGCCGGTGCGGGTCTGTCCACCGCGCAGGTCGCCCAGGCCCGGTCGGCCGCGGGCCGGTCCATGACGTCGGTCATCCTGTCGGTGGCCTGGGACGTGCTCAAGGAGTTCATCGGCCTCAACGCCGCGCTGGGCTGCTTCGGCGGCGACGTGTGGTCCTGCGTCGACCTGGTCACCGAGTTCGTGCCCGCCTTCAAACTGTTCAAAGCGTTCGGCAGGATCGTCAAGGCCGTCGAACGCACCTTCTCCGCGATCAGGGCCTGGCAGAAAGCGAAAAAGGCCGCCCAGGCGGTGCTGCGGGCGGCCCGCGCCGCCGAAACCGCCGCGTTGAACGCGAAGAAGGCCGCCGCCGAACGGGCCAAACGCGCCGCCCAGGCCGCCGCGAAGAAAGCCGCAGACAAGGCCAACACCACCAGCAGCAAAGCTGTCAACGCGTCGAAGAAGACCGGCAACCCCGTCCAGAAACAAGCCCAGGCCAAAACCAACCCCAAAGCCTCCACCAGCAGCGGAGGCGGCGGCCGGACCAGCGCAGGAGGCGGGAGCGGCAAGGCGAGCTCCAAACCCGGCGGCAACACCGGCGCCAGCTCACGCTCCAACGGCGGATCCAGCGGCGGAGGAGACAAACCCGCCGACAGTTGCCCGCTGAACAACAGCTTCACCCCCGGCACCAAGGTCCTGATGGCCGACGGCACCACCACGCCGATCGAGGACGTCAAGCCCGGTGACAAGGTCATCGCCACCGACCCCGAAACCGGCACCACCAGCGTCGAGACCGTCACCGCCACCATCACCGGCGACGGCGTCAAACACCTCGTCACCATCACCATCGACACCGACGGCCAACACGGCGACGAGGGCAGAGACCCAGACACCACCAACGGCCACAGCGACCCCGGTGTCGCCCAGATCACCGCCACCGACGG
>NZ_JBSWXD010000303.1:0-1684 GCF_056160425.1 Micromonospora sp. ABR4_055 | reverse complement strand
ATCAGCATCCCTCCCCTCTCCCTTCTTATCTCTCCTTCGTTCCCCCTCCCAACCCCCCCCTCTCTCGTCCCCCCCGCCGGGTCAGCGGCGGGGTGCCGACGACGGCAGCACAGGCCCCACGCCGCCTGGCTGAGCGCCGCCGCTTTGCGTAACCGCCGGAGTTCCTTTACCAGAAACCTGCTGCCACTCATAGACCTTCGCGCCCCTCAGTTCAACACCGGGCGCCCCGCACCGGCCACCGGCACTCCCGACCCCACCCGCAGCCCTTCCGCGTCACCACCGGGTCACTCCGGGTGGTCATCCGTCTTCCGTCGACGGAGGGTGGCGGTCCAGGATGGAAATTGACGGACAGCGTCCCCTGAACGCCCCGGGGCGCAGCACATCCCACCGGTCTTTGGAACCCCGAGGGGGGCCGGCAACCCCCGACCGGGTGTCTCGGACGGGAGACCCGGGAGGCTGCGCCTCGGGGTCCGCACCTGCGATGCCAGGGAGAGGGCTCCGCCGCGAGATCAGCCGGCGGTGACCCGGTTCAGGACGTGGTCGCGGGCGTCGGCGTACCGGGTGCGGACGGAGGGCACCGCGTCGGCTGCGTACTCCTCGGTGTCGGCCGGGGTCCAGTCGGGCGCGTTCGGGGTGCCCAGCGCCAGCCAGGCGGCCTGCCGGGCGGCACCGTCGGCGACGTACTCCCCCGGCGGCGGCACCAGCACCGGGCAGCCGAACACCTCGGGCGCGATTCGGCGTACCGCCAAGGAGCGCGCCCCGCCGCCGACCAGGATGACCCGATTGACGGCCGCGCCCTGGGCGACCAGGGCGTCCAGTCCGTCGGCGAGCGCGCAGAGCATGCCCTCGACGGCGGCCCGCGCCAGATGCGCGGGGGTGCTGGTGGCCAGGGTGAGCCCGTGCAGCGAGCCGGTGGCCGTCGGCCGGTCCGGGGTGCGTTCCCCTTCGAGGTACGGCACCAGCACCAGCCCGTCCGCGCCGGCCGGCGCGCTCAGCGCCAGCTCGGCCAGCCGGTCGTGGTCGACGCCGAGCAGCTTCGCGGCGGCGTCCAGCACCCGGGCGGCATTGAGGGTGGCGACCAGCGGCAGGAACCGGCCGGTGGTGTCGGCGAAGCCGGCTACCGTCCCGCTGGGGTCGGCGGCCGGGGTGTCGGCGACGCTGAACACGGTGCCGGAGGTGCCGATCGAGACGATCACGTCGCCGGGACGGGCACCGACGCCGAGCGCGGCGGCGGCGTTGTCACCGGCGCCGGGGCCGAGCGGAGCGCCGGAGCGCAGCGCGCCGGCCGGGTCGGTGGGGCCGAGCACCGTCGGCACCAGCGGCGTCCGGCCGAAGGCGTGTTCGAGCAGGTCGGGGCGGTACTGGCCGGTGGCTGCCGACCAGTAGCCGGTGCCGCTGGCGTCGCTGCGGTCGGTGCGCAGCGCGGCCAGGTCGCCGGTGCCGGCGAGCCGCCAGGTCAGCCAGTCGTGCGGCAGGCAGACCGCAGCCGTACGGTCGGCCGATGCCGGCTCGGTGCGGGCCAGCCAGCGCAGTTTGGTGATGGTGAAGCTGGCCACCGGCACCAGGCCGACCGCGTCCGCCCAGGCCTGCCGGCCGGCGGGGGGGGGGGGGGGGGGGGGGGGGGGGGGGGGGGGGGGGGGGGGGGGGGGGGGGGGGGGGGGGGGGGGGGGGGGGGGGGGGGGGG
>NZ_JBSWXD010000302.1:0-1854 GCF_056160425.1 Micromonospora sp. ABR4_055 | reverse complement strand
TTGGGGAGGTTTGGTGGAATGGGGGCCATCGGTGAAAGGCCCTCGGGGGGTGGGAGGGGGGTGGGGGCGCGGAAACCGAACCCCCCTCCGGCGCCGCCGCCCCCTCCAGCGAAGCCGCCGCCCCCTCCGGCGCCTCCACCGGCCCCCCCGCCAGCGAAGCCCCCGCCGCTGCCGCCGCCACCGGGCCCGCCGCCGGCGAAGCCGCCGCCCCCTCCGGCGCCCCCACCGGACGGGCTTGCGCTGCTGCCGAACGCCGCGTCGTTGACGATCTGGTCGACGTCGAGCTCGTTGAGCGTCTCCGCCTCGATCCCGTTGGCGGCGAACGCGCCCTCCGGGTCGGCCAGGAACTTGGCGGTCTCCTCTTCGCTGCTGAACACCTTGTCGAACAGCGCCTTGACCTTCTCGACGATCAACGGGGTGACTTCTACCGCGGCCATGATGTCTCCTGCATTCGTGGTTCGTAGGGGTTTTGGTCCGTCCCGATCGGCCGGACATGTACAAGACTGCGGGTCAACGCCCGCCCCTCGCATCGGGGCTTCCCCCCTGCCAGGTTCGGGGGTCTAGGGGGTGCCACCAAGCTCAGGTCAGCTAACCGACAAGTCAGGACTCCTCGGGGAGCAGACTTCGCAGCGTAGCGACCATCTCGGCCCGGGTGGTAACCCCCAACTTGCCGCGGATCCGGGCCACATGGTGCTCGACCGTCTTGGGGGACAGGAAGAGTTGCGTCCCGATCTCACGGTGGGTCCGGCCGGCCAGCACGAGCCGGGCCACCTCGACCTCCCGGTCCGACAGGCCACCGTGCGAGGCCCCCGGCCGCGACTCGTCCGGCACCGGGTCCATCCGGGTCAGTTCCCGGGCCCGTTCCAGGAGCCGGCGGGCGGCCGACGCGTCGGTGGTACGGACCGCTGCCTGACCGATCAGTCTGGACGACTCCCAGGGCAGTTCGGCGGCGGCCAGTTCGGCGGCGTCCGTCAACACCGCGTCCGGGTCGACCTCGCCGGCGAGTACGGCGGCCCACCGGCCGGCGGCCCGGCACTGCGCCTGTTGCCGGAATCCGCCCGGGTCGAGCGAACCCAGCTCGTCGGCTGCTGCCGCAGCCGCCGCCGGCTCCTCACCCACGACCGCGATCTGCAACCGGATCCAGCTCAGCGACACCGTCCACGCCGTCGGTCGACCCAGCTGGTCGACGATGCCGGCCAGGTCGGCCAGGACCGGTGCGATCCGCTGGTGGTGGCGCAGCCGGGCAGCGGCGACCAGCAGTTCCTCGACCACTTCCAGCTGGGACAGGTCCACGGCCCGCCGGGCCAGCACCGGCTCGGCGACGGACCAGGCCGCCCGCAGTTGGGCGATGTCCCCGCTGCGGCGGGCGATCCCGGCGGTGAGGCCGGCGTAGGTCAGCCGTTCTCGGCCGGGCAGCATGGCACCGGACAGCCGGCGTAGTTCGGCGACGGCCGAGTCGTATCTGCCGGTGCGCATTCGGACCCAGGCCAGCAACGTCCGGTGCCGGTCCAGCGCGACGGGACCGCCGGCCCCGCTGGTCGACGCCCGCTCCAGCAGATGCTCGGCGGTCGCGGAGTCACCGGCTGCAACCGCGACCAGCGCTCCGACCGCGTGTGGCAGGTCCGGTACGGCAACCGGGGGCGGTGCCTTTTCGAAACTCTCGGCGGCCTCGATCAGCAACGGCAGCGCCGCCGCCGGATCCGTCATCGCCAGCGCGGCGTCGGCGAGTCGCCGCACCGGCAGCGGAGCCGATCCGGTCGCCGCCGTCCGCGCGGCGGCCAGCTGACCGGTGACCACCAGGGCCGGTACCGCGAGGACCGGGCCAGGGGCGTCGGCGCCCAGCAACGCCTCCGC
>NZ_JBSWXD010000301.1:0-1988 GCF_056160425.1 Micromonospora sp. ABR4_055 | reverse complement strand
GTCGCCGGCAGGGCCGGCGGGGCGCACCGCCGGGCGGCTGGCGGGGGGGGCGGCCCGCTCCGCCGCCGGGTACGCCTCGATCAGCTCGTCGATGACGTGCCGCGCGTCGCCGACGATCGGCACGTCGGCGGTACGGTTCTTGCCGATCTCGGCCGGGTCGATGTCGGCGTGCACCACCGCCGCGCCCGAGGCGAAGGAATCCAGCTTGCCGGTCACCCGGTCGTCGAACCGGGCGCCGAGAGCCACGATCAGGTCCGCCTTCTGCAGCGCGTACACCGCCGCGACGGTGCCGTGCATGCCGGGCATGCCCAGATGCTGCGGGTGCGAGTCGGGGAACGCGCCCCGGGCCATCAGCGTGGTGACCACCGGGATGCCGGTCAGTTCGGCGAGCCGGCGCAGCCCCTCGGTGGCCTGCGCCTTGAGCACGCCGCCGCCGACGTAGAGCACCGGGCGGCGGGCACCGGCCATCAGCCGGGCCGCCTCGCGGATCTGCTTGCCGTGCGGGTGCAGGGTCGGCCGGTAGCCGGGCAGGTCCAGCGTCGGCGGCCAGGCGAAGGTGGTCTGCGCCTGCAGCACGTCCTTGGGGATGTCGACCAGCACCGGGCCGGGCCGGCCGGTGGCCGCCAGGTGGAACGCCTCGGCGAGCACCCGGGGGATCTCCTCGCCCGACTGCACCAGGTAGTTGTGCTTGGTGATCGGCAGGGTGATGCCCTGGATGTCGGCTTCCTGAAAGGCGTCGGTGCCGATCGACGGGCGGGCCACCTGGCCGGTGATGGCCACGATCGGCACCGAGTCCATGTACGCGTCGGCGATCGGGGTGACCAGGTTGGTGGCACCCGGACCGGAGGTCGCCATGCACACCCCGACCCGACCGGTGGCCTGGGCGTAGCCGGTCGCGGCGTGCCCGGCGCCCTGCTCGTGGCGGACCAGGATGTGCCGCACCGTCGAGTCGTACAGCGGGTCGTAGGCCGGCAGGATCGCCCCGCCGGGGATGCCGAACACCACGTCGACGCCGAGTGCCTCCAGGGACCGGACCAGGCAACCCGCGCCGGAGACCGGCACCGGCGGGGCCGGCGGCGGGGTCACGGCGTTGGCGAGGGTGACCGGGGTCGGCGCGGCCGCCGCGGCCGAGTGCGCGCGGTGGGCGAGGGTCTCGGGCGTGGGTCTCGTCATGACGATTCAGGCCTTCAGCTCAGTGGTCTCGTGACATGGGTCTCGGCGGCGTATCCGGCAGATGGGACCGATCGGCCGGAACCGGCAGGGATGTGGCAATAAAAACGGCCCTCGTGCAGATGCACGGGGCCAGCGCACTCTCGATCGGAGAGTGCGCTCAGGTAAGTACTCGAGACGACAGAGTCAGCGACATGGGGCTAAGCCTGACGCATCTCACGCGATGAGTCAACTGATCTCACATCCTGGGCGGCTAATGACGCCGCACCGGCGCTGGCCTGCTGATCTTCGCCGGGACGGCGGCGGCCGCCGATTCCATGCCGGTTACCGGACGACGTCGCCGCAGACAGCATCGCCTCCAGATGCTCGGCCGGCACCCCCCAGCCGAACAGCGCACCCTGCCCGAACCGGCAGCCCGCCTCCACCACGACGGCCAGCTCGGCCTGGTTGGTCACCCCCTCGGCGATGACCTCCAGACCCAACTGGTGCCCGAGCCGCATCACCACGTCGACCATCGGCGCGAACGCCCGCCGACCCGGCAGCGGCGGCGCGACCGGCCCCTGCTCCGCCACCAGGCTGTGGTCGATCTTGAGAATGTCGATCGGCAGGTTCCGCAGCTGGCCGAGCGACGAGTAGCCGGCGCCGAAATCGTCCAGGGCGATCCGTACCCCGGTGGCGCGCAGCGCCTTCAGCCGGCGGATCAGCTCCGCGAGGTCCCGGGCGACGGCATGCTCGGTGACCTCCAGCACCAGGCGTTGCGGGGGGGGGGGGGGGGGGGGGGGGGGGGGGGGGGGGGGGGGGGGGGGGGGGGGGGGGGG
>NZ_JBSWXD010000300.1:0-2038 GCF_056160425.1 Micromonospora sp. ABR4_055 | reverse complement strand
GGGGTAACCCGGCCGGGGACAACCGAATCGGGGGAGGCAGGGCCGAACGCCGAACGTCCCTGCCTGCCACAGCCCCGTCCGTCCGGTCGACCGGGCCCAACGACGGCGTCGTTGACGCCGACCTCGGCGCCGTCGACGGTGGTGCCACCCTGGCGCGCCCGGACGGACGGGGCCTTGCCAGCCCGGCAAGGCAGACAACCGGCAGCAGTACGAGTACCGCCAGGGGCGGGCGTTTGGAGGCAGGAATGCGTACCGGAGTCTGGTTGATCGGGGCCCGTGGCTCGGTCGCGGTCACCAGCATCGTCGGCGCGCTGGCGGTGCGCGCCGGCCTGGCCGACACCACCGGCTGCGTCACCGAACTGCCGGCGCTGCGTGGCCCGGCCCTGCCCGGCTTCGCCGATCTCGTCTTCGGTGGCCACGACATCGCCGCGACGCCGCTGGTGAAGAAGGCCGACGCGTTGGCCAGCGCCGGCGTGGTCCCGGGGCTGCTGGTCGCCGCGTTGCACACCGAGCTGACCGGCCTGGAACCGCAGCTGCGTCCGCTCCCGACCGGGACCACCCAGGCCGAGACCGCAGCGGCGATCGCGACGGACCTGGTCGCCTTCCGCCGCCGGCACGACCTCGACCAGGTGGTGGTGGTCAACGTCTCGACCACCGAACCGGCGCCGCAGCCGCACCCGGCGCACCACGACCTCGCCGCCCTCGCAGCCGCGCTCACCGAGGCGCCCAGCGGCGCGCCGGTGCTGCCGCCGAGCGCGTTGGTGGCGTACGCCGCGCTCGGCGCCGGCTGCGGTTACGTCGACTTCACCCCGTCGGTGGGGGCCCGGTTGCCGGCCCTCGACGAGCTCGCCCGACAGCGGGGGGCACCGTACGCCGGGCACGACGGCAAGACCGGCGAGACCCTGGTGAAAGCGGTGCTGGCCCCCATGTTCGCGCTGCGTAACCTGCAGGTGCGCAGCTGGTCCGGCAGCAACCTGCTGGGTGGCGGCGACGGGGCCAACCTGGCCGAGCCGGCAGCCAACGCGGCCAAAGCGGCCAGCAAACAGCGGGTGCTCGGCGAGATTCTCGGCTACCAGCCGCAGGGGCACACCCGGATCGAGTACGTCGACGACATCGGCGACTTCAAGACCGCCTGGGATCTGATCACCTTCTCCGGATTCCTCGGCACCGGGATGCGGATGGAGTTCACCTGGCACGGGTGCGACTCGGCACTGGCCGCCCCGTTGGTGCTGGACCTGGCCCGGCTGACCGCTGCCGCCGCCCGCGCCGGACGCGTCGGACCCCTGCCGGAGCTGGCGTTCTTCTTCAAGGACCCGATCGGGTCGGGTCCGCACGCCCTCGGCGACCAGTGGCGAACCCTTGTCGACTTCGCCGCGGACCTGCACGGGCGGACCGGCGAGCCGGGCGGGGTCGCATGACGCCGCCCCGGTGGTCGGACCTGGCCGAGCTGGTCCGGGCACCGGCAGCGCTGTCCGTACCGGGTGACGTGGTGGCCGGGGCGGCGGCCGCCGGTGGGCTCGGCCCGCGGACCGTCGGGCTGGCCGGCGCATCGGTCTGCCTGTACTGGGCCGGGATGGCGGCCAACGACTGGGCCGACCGGGAGCTCGACGCGGTCGAGCGGCCGCAGCGGCCCATCCCGTCCGGCCGGGTCACCCCCGGTGCCGCGCTCGCCGTCGCCGCCGGGCTCACCACCGCCGGTCTGGCGCTCACCGCCGTCACCGGCGGCCGTCGAGCGCTCGCCGTCGGCGTGCCGCTGACCGCCGCCGTATGGGCGTACGACCTGTGGGCCAAGAACACCCCGGCCGGCCCGGCGGTGATGGCCGCCTGCCGAGGGCTCGACGTCCTGCTCGGCTCGGCCGGCACCGGCCGGACCCGGGCCGCGCTGCCCGCCGCGCTGGCCGTCGCCGCACACACCTACACCGTGACCGAGCTGTCCCGCAGTGAGGTCAGCGGTGCCGATCCCCGGCTGCCGGCGGCCACTCTGGCCGGGACCGCCGCCATCGCGCTGGCAAGCGCCGCGTCGGCGACCGGCCGGGCC
>NZ_JBSWXD010000299.1:0-2191 GCF_056160425.1 Micromonospora sp. ABR4_055 | reverse complement strand
CCGCCACATTACTTACGGTAACCAAGTTGGAGATCTTTCGCGTTTACGGATTGCGTTGAACCGACCTGGAAATAGTTTTGGGAAGTCCTCCTGATAGTCAAAACTCTGACCGGCCACCAGAATGGCTGCCGTGGAGACCATCTCGATCACTGAGGCCAAGGCTCGTATCGCTGAACTCGCCGATCGGGTCTCCCGGCAGCACGACCGCTACACGATCACCCACAACAGCCACGCGGACGTCATGCTGATCTCGGTGGCCGAGTACGAGTCGATGCGGGAAACGCTGGAACTGCTCTCCGACGCCGAAGCCCTCGCAGATCTCCGCCAGTCCAGGCAGGACTTCGCCTCGGGCGACACGTTCTCGATGGACGAGGTGCTCGGCGAGCTGAAACGACGTCGGAACACCGAAGCCAAGTAGGTCGTCGAGATCCAGCCGATCCGCCACCGACGCGACGCCTACCGCTCCTGACCGGCAACCGTCGTCACGGCCCCAATCCTGGCGGACCATGTACGCGATGTGAGGCTGAGATACCTATCCCGTTTGCCGATAGGTATCTCAGCCTCACATCGTGAGAGCCGTCGCCGGTAGCGAGCAGTCAGGCGGTGAAGGTGCTGGTCCTAGTGGCGGTGATGAAGGCGGACCAGCTCGCCGGGGAAATCACCAGCACCGGTCCTACCGGGTCCTTGGAGTCCCGCACGCCGACCACCCCGCCCAACTCGTCGGCCACCTCGACGCACTGGCCCTGATCGTTGGAACGGGTGCTCTTGCGCCACGTCGTGTCGGCCACCTCGACGCAGTGACCCTGATCGTTGGAGCGGCTGCTCTTACGCCAGGTGGCGTCAGCCACCTCGACGCAGTCGCCCTGATCGTTGGAGCGGCTGCTCTTACGCCAGGTGGCGGTGGACAGGTCGATCATGACTCGTACTCCTTTGCGGTCCGGGCGAGGAGGTCACGTGTCGCGGCCTGACCGAGCGCGGCGGCCGTCAGGTCATCGAAGGCAATCGTATAGCGCTCGGCCTCATCCGGGCGGTCCAGAAAGAGGGCACCGGTGAGGCCCTCGACGTAGACGGTGGTCGGCTCCAGCTCGGCCGGGAAGTCGAGCATAGTGAAGGCGCGCGACAAGGTTCCACCGTGGATGCCGGCGCTGAACGGGATCAGCCGGATCGACACGTTCGGCAGCTCACTCGCCTCGGCCAGCCGGCGCAGCTGGGCAGCCATGATCGCCCCGGAGCCGGCCGGGCGACGAACTAGCGCCTCGTCCAGCACGATGTCGAACCGAGGCAGGATCGGCTCCATCCGGGTGAGCAACTGCGCCCGCTGCAACCGCACCGCCACCCGCTGCTCGATCACCTCCGGCGACAGGCGCAGCGGGCTGCGGGCGAAGACCGCTGTGGCGTACTCGCGGGTCTGCAGCACGCCGGGGACGAGCTCGGTGTGAAATGCGCGGAGGTGGGAGGCGGCCTCCTCCAGACCGATGAACAGCTCGAACCAGGACGGGATGCTGGCGTAGTCGTGCCACCAGCCCTTCTCCTTGGTCTTCGGAGCCAGCGCGGCCAACGCCTCGACGGTCTTCAGGTCAGCGCCGTACAGCTCACAGAGCAGCACCACGTCCTCGGCGCGGATCGGCACCTCACCGCGCTCCATCCGCAGCAGCTTGGTCGCCGACCAGTCCAACTCCCGGGCCGCCGTGGTCTGCGGGACCCGGGCCAGCCGCTCACGCAGCCGACGCAGCTCCCGACCGAGCTGGCGTCGCGGGACCGACGAGTTCAACAGGGCCGAGGACATTGGTGCCACCTCCTGGAATTGATCATCTGCAGATTGATCATGCACGTCTGGCAGGTCAACTCTCGGTCGACCGAGGCCTATTCGACTGACTGGCCATATCTCTACCACATGGCCCCGACACTGTTGCGTTGGTGCAGATTGACCGACAGACTCTTCTTCGTTCGGGAACGAGATCGAAGCGCCGCAAATCGGCGCTGACCTTTCGTCGACGAATACGGCATGACCGATCGGTGGGCCGGCAAACCATCCGAACGGTCAGCGCCGTTCTCCCCAATCAGGCGTGGGGGGGGGGGGGGGGGGAAGCAAAACAAAAAACACAGCGATAAGGTCCGGGTTACACCCCCTATCCGCACAGAACACATCGCTGTGCCTCCTCATGTGGAGTTCTGGGTTACACGCAATGTG
>NZ_JBSWXD010000298.1:0-2216 GCF_056160425.1 Micromonospora sp. ABR4_055 | reverse complement strand
GGCCAACAGCTACCACCAACTCGGCATCATCGCCCAGGACCGGGGTGACTACCCCGAAGCGGAACGCCGCTACCAGCAATCCCTCACCATCGACGAGGAGTTGGGCAACCGCGCCGGCATGGCTACCTCGTTCAGCCAGCTCGGAACCCTGCGTACCGAAACAGGTAACTTCGCCGAGGCAGTGGCCTTCCATTGCCAGGCCCTCGCGATACGTCTCGGAATCGGCGTTCCCCAAGCCGCCTTCGATATCGCTAGGCTCCGTGACCTCCGCGTGAAACTCGGCGAACATGGATTCTCCGACGCAGTCACCGCCATCCTCGACGAACAATCGTCGCAGGCGCTGACCGCTCTACTCGACCAAACCAACAGACCAGAACAAGAAGACGGCGCATAGACCCCTCCAGCCCGCAGTAGAAACCCCCAAAGAAGCCGCGCAGCCTGCTCGCTCATCTGCCGCCGACCGCGCGACTGCGGGGCGGGAGTGGTCAGCACAGCGGTGATCGGTACAGCACTTCGACGTACCTGATCTCGTCGTGGACCACGTCGAGGATGAGGTGGCCCGGCCAAGGCGCGTCGAGGCAGACATTGCGGTGGCCATCGCCGTAGGCGCCAGCCGGCTTCGGCGCGGTGTGGAAGCTCTGGCAGAAGTCGTCCCCGCAACCGCACGTCTGCACGACTCGCAGCCGCCCAACCTGCTCCGCCAGCGGTCCTCGCCTTCTGCCCTGAGCGCCGCGGCGAGTTCGGCGGTGAAGATCGGCCACCTCGTAGAGAGCAACGGTGCGTGCGCAGGGTAGTTACCCACGAAGAGGCAAGCTACCTGTGCGACGCCCCGAGCACACGCTCATTTGCCGCTGACTGCGGGTTTGCAAGGCGAGGGTGTGCGGCGCGGCGCAGGCACCTGGGGCGGAGGTGCGGGTCGACCGTCGCCGGTTCTGGTGATGGCGGGCATGACGGGCGTCGCCGGTCAGTAGACGTACTGGTCGCAGTCGAGCCACAGGTGGAGGTCCGCCAGTCGCCGCATCGTCTCGGCGGTGAGATGCAAAGCGGGTGTCGTCACCAGGATATCGCCGGCCCCGTCCCGTCCGGAGTGCATCTCGATCACGACGTTGATCCCCACCCGGAGTCGGAGCACCTGCCGGACGCGTGCCAGCCCTTCGGCGTAGGGCTCGATGACATCGAGCAACTCCGCGAGGACAAGCTCGGTGTCGTACTCATCCCGCTGCGGCACGTCGACGTACCAGCCACTTGACCTGCGGACGCGCTGACCCACGGCTTCGCCGCGTCGGTGAATCCGCGTGGGCTCCAGTCCGACCAGCCGCGTCACCTGTCCCGGATCGAAGTCCAACCCATCGTCATCCTCGACAGGAACCACCGTCAGGTAGGCGCGTTGAACGCACCTGACCACCACGGGGTCGGTCCCGCCCCGGTCTTCATCGTCGCCCACGATTCGGGGAGCATACGGTCCCGGGAACGTCTCCGGGTCCGCCCGTTGCTGATTCGCAAGGATGTGACGGTGCGACACGAGCATCATGTCTTCCACAGCCCTCCGCCGGCGGCGCCGGTCGAAGTTCGCGCGGCGCTCGATCGCGGCGATCTCCCAGCCGCGTTGGATGCCATGGTCGGCACCGCACTGTACGGCGATGGGGACTGGACAGAGGTGCAGGAACTGCATCTCCAGCTGCTCGCACACGACGATGACCAGGTCAGCGCCCTCGCCGCGACGTGTCTGGGCCATCTGGCGAGGGTCTACCGGCAGCTGGACGAAGGCCGAGGAGTCGCCGCGCTACGCCGAGCCCGGTCGAGTCCACACATCGACGGTCCCGCCGCGAACGCCCTGGAAGACATAGGAGTCTTCCTGCATCCGCGACGCGCACGTTGGCGAGGACGCTTGTGGAGATTCGTCCGTCCTTGGACGACCTTGCCCGGCACGCATGCGGCGTCTTCCGCCATGCTGACCGCAGCACTCGCCGGGTCCGCCAAACGTCAGGTGACCGGGAGCCGTGACCGGGCATCCATTCGGCGGCGCCTAGGGCATCGCGCCTCGCCGCGCTCAGTTCCAGGGATCAGCATCCGGATCCTCACCGAGCATCCGCGCGGCCTCTAGACGAGTAGTTCCGAAGTCAGAGGTCGATGTCCGGGCATGAGGAGAGGGCATCCAAGATCATGTTGTGACGCAAGACCTGGACACCCTCTTGACCGCACTGTACGTGAAGATC
>NZ_JBSWXD010000297.1:0-2222 GCF_056160425.1 Micromonospora sp. ABR4_055 | reverse complement strand
TGGTCGCGATGCCCGAGTTCGCCGACGTGCGACTCGTCTTCGACGCCACGTCGGCGGGCGCGCACCGGCGCAACAACGAGATCCTGCAGGCTTACGGCCGGACGGTGGTGGATCTGACCCCGGCCGCGGTCGGCCCGTACGTGGTGCCCCCGGTCAATCTGGACGCTCATTTGGGCGTGTCGAACGTCAACATGGTGACCTGCGGTGGGCAGGCGACGGTGCCGGTCGTCGCCGCCGTCGCGGCGGTGGCCCCGGTCGCGTACGCGGAGATCGTCGCGTCGATCGCGTCCCGCTCGGCCGGTCCGGGCACGCGGGCCAACATCGACGAGTTCACCCGGACCACCGCCCGCGCCCTGGAGGTCGTCGGCGGTGCCGGCACAGGTAAGGCGGTCATCGTGCTGAACCCGGCGGATCCGCCGCTGCTGATGCGTGACACCGTCTACTGCCTGATCCCGGCCGGCGTCGACACCGGCCGGGTGGCTGACTCGGTGGAGTCCATGGTGGCGTCGGTCGCCGGGTACGTGCCCGGCTACCGGCTCAAACAGCGGGTGCAGTTCGATCCGGTCGACGCGTACGTGCCGGCGCTGGGCAGCCATTTCACCGGCATCCAGGTGTCGGTGTTCCTGGAGGTCTCCGGTGCCGGGCACTACCTGCCCGCGTACGCCGGCAACCTCGACATCATGACCTCGGCCGCGTTGCGTACCGCCGAACGTCTGGTCGCTGTCCGAGAGGGGGCTCAGCGATGACCCGGCTGTACGTCCAGGACGTCACGTTGCGCGACGGCATGCACGCCATCGGGCACCGGTACACCGTCGAGGAGGTCCGGGCGATCGCCGCCGCGTTGGACGCGGCCGGCGTCGACGCGATCGAGGTCGCCCACGGCGACGGGCTGGCCGGCTCGTCCGTCACCTACGGCCACGGCGCGGCGTCGGACGCCGACTGGATCCGTGCTGCCGCCGAGTCGATCAGCCGGGCGACGTTGACCACGCTGCTGCTGCCCGGGATCGGCACCGTCGACGACCTGAAAGCGGCCCGTGACCTGGGCGTGACCAGCGTCCGGATCGCCACCCACTGCACCGAGGCCGACGTCGCCGCCCAGCACATCGGCTGGGCCCGCGACCAGGGTATGGACGTCGCCGGGTTCCTGATGATGTCGCACATGAACACCCCGGCCGGGCTCGCCGGGCAGGCCAAGCTGATGGAGTCGTACGGGGCGCACTGCGTCTACGTCACCGACTCCGGCGGCCGGCTGCTGATGGACGACGTCGCCGCCCGGGTCGACGCCTACCAGCAGGTGCTGGACCCGGGCACGCAGATCGGTATCCACGCCCACCACAACCTGTCGTTGGGCGTGGCCAACAGTGTGATCGCCGTGCAGCACGGCACCACCCGGGTCGACGCCTCCCTCGCCGGGATGGGCGCCGGGGCCGGCAACGCCCCCCTGGAGGTGTTCACCGCCGTCGCGGACCTGCACGGCTGGAAACACGGCTGCGACACGTTCGCGCTGATGGACGCCGCCGAGGACCTGGTCCGGCCGCTGCAGGACCGGCCGGTCCGGGTCGACCGGGAAACCCTGTCGCTCGGCTACGCCGGCGTCTACTCCAGCTTCCTGCGCCACGCCGAACGCGCCGCCGACCGCTACCACCTGGACGTGCGGTCCATCCTGATCGAACTCGGCCGCCGCAGGATGGTCGGCGGCCAGGAAGACATGATCACCGACGTCGCCCTCGACCTCGCCAACGGAGAGCGCCCGTGACCGCCACCAGCATCGACACCGCCGACCTCGCCGCCCGGCTCGACGACGCGGCCGTCACCGGCACCCCGATTCCGCAGCTCGCCGACACCCACCGGGTCGACGTCGACGCCGCCTACGCGGTGCAGCAGGCGCTGATCGTCCGGCGCACCGGCCGGGGCGAACGCCTCGTCGGCGCGAAGATGGGGCTGACCAGCCGGGCGAAGATGGTCCAGGTCGGCGTCGACTCCCCGATCCTCGGCCAGCTCACCGACACCACGCAGGTGCCCGACGGCGGCAGCGTCGACATCTCCGGGCTGATCCACCCCCGGGTCGAACCGGAGATCGCCTTCCTGCTGGACCGGCCGCCGACACCCGGGATGCCGTTCACCGACGCGGTGCGGGCCGTCGCCCCCGCGCTGGAGGTCATCGACTCCCGGTACGCCAACTTCACCTTCTCGCTGCCCGACGTGATCGCCGACAACACCTC
>NZ_JBSWXD010000296.1:0-2385 GCF_056160425.1 Micromonospora sp. ABR4_055 | reverse complement strand
TCCCCCTCCCCCCCCCCCCCCCCCCCACCCCCCCCCCCACCCACAGAAAACGCGGCCCGCAGGTCAGCTCTGCGCCGGCAGCGGCGTCTGCGGGTCGACCGTCGGCGACGGCAGGGTCGGGCTGACCGTCGGCTCGGGCGTCGTCGTGCCCGGCGCGGTCGGGTCAACCGTGGGGCTCACCCCGGGACTCGGCGAGGTCGGCAGCCCGAGCTGTGCGGCGAGGCCCTGCAACGCCGCGTACAGGTCCTCAAGCACCGGTCCGGCCTCCTGCGCCAGGTTCACCACCCGCTCGTCGGAGCCCTGCGAGATCTCGGCGTTGTTCACCTCGATCGCCTTGGCGTAGCCCGCCAACTGGCTCTCCACGAACGCCGTGTCGAACTCGGCACCGGACAACCCGTTCAGCTGGGTGACCACGTCCTGCTGCTCCTGGGTGGGTGAGTCGGGCAGGGCGACGTCGACCTCACCGGCCACCCGGGCGACCTCCTCGTCCAGCCGGGTGTGGTCGGCCACCATGTCACCACCCAGGTCCTTCACCGCCTGGTCGGCATCCTGCTTGTCCTGCGCCAACTGCCCGATCTGCACAGCGGCCAGATTGACCTGGTGGATCGTACGCAGGTATTCGCTGTCCTGCTCGGACGGTGCTGTCGCGTGCGCGGTCGCCGGGATCAACGCGACGGCGGTCAGCCCGGCCAACAGCCCCAGCCGGGTCACTACGGTCCTTCTCATCGTGGTTCCTCCTCGCTCAGCGCTCGTCGGGGCACCGAGATACCCGGCACCCCGGACGCCATGCCCGCCGGCCGGGATGAGCGCCGCCGGCCGGCGGGCGGATGACCAGCCACCCTCGGTCGGGCTAGCCCGACCCCCCGCCGGCATGTCACCGCCGGTACCGGGTAGCCGGATGACGACCGACCAGATCACCGGGAGGGATCGTGACCAACATCCAGCAACCGGAAATGCGTCGCAGCGGGGACAACCCGCTGGTCCAGGAGAGCAAGGATCCCGACGGAGCCGACCGCCGACCCGGGCGTCGCGGCGGCGGCGACCGTCCCGTCCCGGCCGGCCAGGCCTCACCGTACGGTCCCCATCCGCCGGTCGCCGACGACGACAGCGAACCCGAAGACCGGCCGGACTGACCACCTCGGCCGGCCCACGGCACCCATGCAGACGTTCCTGCCGTACCCCGACTTCACGGCCAGCGCCGCCGCGCTCGACGCCCGACGCCTCGGCAAGCAGCGCGTCGAAGCGTTGCAGGTGCTACGCGGCCTGACCGTGCCCGGGTACGGCTGGCGTCACCACCCGGCGGTCCGGATGTGGCGCGGCCACCCCGAGGCGCTGGTCCGGTACGGCCTGACGGTCTGCGCCGAATGGACCCGGCCCGGCCGGGCCGACACCGTCGCCGACACCCTGCGCCGCGAATTCACCGCCGCGACCGGCCGCACCCTGATCCGCGACCAGGCCGAACTCGGCGCCGCCTGCGCACTACCGGCCTGGCTCGGCCGCGCCGACCTGCACCTGTCGCACCGCGCCGCACTGGTACACAAGGACCCCGACCACTACCGCCCCCGCTTCGGCGACCTCGCCCCCGTACCGTACGTGTGGCCATGCCCACCCGCGGTGCCGCCGCCGATCTCCCCCGCCCCACCCGGCGAAAAAGGTCCGTGGTCGGATTGAACCGTTCGGCCCCGTCCGCCGAACTCCTTACCGGTGGATCAGGTTCCGGCGGCAGCGGCCGCTGACGTACGGGAGGCGAGGCTCATGGTCAACTGTCTGCGCGCGAACGCCGTCCGGATCGGCGCGGTGCTGTCCGGTTCGGTGCTGGCGGTCGTGCTGTCCGGGTCGGCGGTGGCTGCGGCCAACATCGGCCTGGAACCGACCCAGGCACCTCGTGGGGCCGGCATTCAGCTGACCTTCGAACTTCCGCAGGAACGGCCGGACGCACACACCGCCGAGGTGCGCCTCGATCTGCCGGCGGACCTGCCCATCGCCGAGGTCTACCCGATGTCGGTCGACGACTGGGCACCCAGGATCATCAACCGGGCCCTGCCGGAGCCGCTGCCCGGCCTGCACGGAGGCCTGATGACCGAGGCCACCGAGAGCATCACCTGGCAGCTGGTCTCTCCACCCGCCGACGAACCGGCGCCGGTGCTGCTGACCGTTTCGGTCGGCCCGCTGCCGGACACGGACCGGATCGAATTCGCGGTGACCCAGACCTACTCCGACGGCACCGTGGTCCACTGGGGCGGCCCGAACGCGCCGCGGCCCGGCCCGGTGCTGACCCTCGGACCGGCCGACCCGACGGCCGCCGGTCACGGAGCCCACCACGGCGACCCGGCACCGGCAGCCGCCCAGGACCCGCCGGCGCAGGCCGCCGCAGCGGGCTCGGAC
>NZ_JBSWXD010000295.1:0-2401 GCF_056160425.1 Micromonospora sp. ABR4_055 | reverse complement strand
CTTCTATCCGCCTTAGGATAGTTCTTTGGTTTCATAAAGGGGAACGACCCGCAAATCCGAAAGCCCCCAAACTCCCCACCTTGTTCCTTTGTCCTTTCGCCCGTCGGCCGGTGCCGGCAGCCGCCGGCCGGCCGACGGCTAGTGCCTGTGAAGGGAATGTCATGGCGAAGATCCTGAGTTTCTCGGACGACGCCCGGCACCTCTTGGAGCACGGCGTCAACACGCTCGCGGACACGGTCAAGGTCACCCTCGGCCCGCGCGGGCGCAACGTCGTGCTGGACAAGAAGTTCGGCGCTCCGACGATCACCAACGATGGCGTGACCATCGCCAAGGAGATCGAGCTCACCAACCCGTACGAGAACCTCGGTGCGCAGCTGGTCAAGGAGGTGGCGACGAAGACCAACGACGTCGCCGGCGACGGGACCACCACCGCAACCGTGCTCGCCCAGGCGATGGTCCGTGAAGGTCTGCGCAACGTCGCCGCCGGGGCCAACCCGGCCGGCCTCAAGCGCGGCATCGACGCGGCCGCACAGAAGGTCTCCGAATCGCTGCTGGCCAAGGCAGCGGAGGTGGCCGACAAGGGCTCGATCGCGCAGGTCGCGACGATCTCGGCCCAGGACGCCACGATCGGCGAGCTGATCGCCGAGGCGATGGAGCGGGTCGGCCGCGACGGCGTCATCACCGTCGAGGAAGGCTCCACCCTGGCCACCGAGCTGGAGGTCACCGAGGGCCTGCAGTTCGACAAGGGCTTCATCTCCCCGCACTTCGTCACCGACGCCGAAGCGCAGGAGGCGGTCCTCGAGGACGCGTACATCCTGATCACCACCCAGAAGATCTCCTCGATCGAGGAGCTGCTGCCGCTGCTGGAGAAGATCGTCCAGGACAGCAAGCCGCTGCTGATCGTCGCCGAGGATGTCGACGGGCAGGCGCTGTCCACCCTGGTGGTCAACGCCGTACGCAAGACCGTGAAGATCTGCGCGGTCAAGGCCCCCGGCTTCGGTGACCGGCGCAAGGCGATGCTGCAGGACATGGCGATCCTGACCGGCGCCGAGCTGATCGCCCCGGAGCTGGGCTACAAGCTCGACGCGGTCGGGCTGGAGTCGCTGGGCCGGGCCCGGCGGATCGTGGTCGACAAGGACACCACCACGGTGGTCGACGGTGCCGGCAACGACTCCGAGGTCGCCGACCGGGTCACCCAGATCCGCAAGGAGATCGACGCGTCCGACTCGGACTGGGACCGCGAGAAGCTCGCCGAGCGGCTGGCGAAGCTCTCCGGCGGCATCGCGGTGATCAAGGCCGGGGCCGCCACCGAGGTGGAGATGAAGGAGCGCAAGCACCGCATCGAGGACGCCATCGCCGCGACCAAGGCCGCGGTCGAGGAGGGCACCATCCCCGGTGGCGGCGCGGCGCTGAGCCAGATCGCCGCCGTGCTCGACGACGACCTCGGCTTCGACGGCGACGAGAAGGTCGGCGTGTCGGTGGTCCGCAAGGCGCTGCACGAGCCACTGCGGTGGATCGCCCAGAACGCCGGCTACGACGGATACGTCGTGGTCGGCAAGGTGCTCGAAGGCGACTGGGGCCACGGGCTCAACGCCGCCACCGGTGAGTACGTCGATCTCGCCCGGGCCGGCATCATCGACCCGGTGAAGGTGACCCGCAACGCGGTCAGCAACGCCGCGTCGATCGCCGGGCTGCTGCTCACCACCGAGAGTCTCGTGGTGGAGAAGCCGGAGAAGGCCGAGCCGGCCGCCGGCGGGCACGGACACGACCACGGACACGGCCACCAGCACGGCCCCGGTTTCTGACCGGGAGTTCCACCTGTTCCACCTGTTCCACCTGTTCCACCTGGATCCGCGTGATCAGTACGGCCGAGGGCGCACTCTGCCCGAGGTTTCTGATCACGCGGATTCTGCGTATCGTCGGCGGTACCTACGCGCCGTCGACCCCGTACGGTGCCGGACAGATGGGCTGGACGCGATGAGGCCGGAGCCGACGGTGCCGGACGCGACAGGGCCGGAGCCGACCGGGCCAGCTGCGCAGACCGAACCGCCGGGCCGCCTGCCCGGACCGCTCGCAGCGCTTGCCGGGGTGGCCGCTGCCGCGCTCGCCCTGGGCCTGGCCGAGCTGATCGCCGTAGCCACTGGCGCCCGCTCGGCACCGCTGGTCGCGGTCGGCGGGGTGGTCGTCGACACCGTCCCCGAGCCGCTGAAACAGTTTGCCATCGACGTGTTCGGCGTACACGACAAGACCGCGCTGCTGATCGGCACCGGCGTACTGCTCGCCGGGTTCGCGGCCGTGATCGGGGTGCTGGCCGCCGGCCGGCTCGCAGTCGGCTTCGTCGGCGTCGCGGTCTTCGGCGTGGTCGGCGCGGCGGCCGCGCTCACCCGGCCCGGTGCCGGGC
>NZ_JBSWXD010000294.1:0-2508 GCF_056160425.1 Micromonospora sp. ABR4_055 | reverse complement strand
CCCTACCCACAACCAAAAAACGCCCCCCCCTAGGTAGCTGGTTAGGTATTGTGGGGTGGGAGATGTGGAGAAGAGACAGGCGGCGAGCAACGAGCCGAGCAGGCCGGCCAGTACGTCGCCGGTGCCGCCGGTGGCCAGCGCCGGGGTGCCGGTGGCGTTCACGTACGCCCGTCCGTCCGGTCCGGCGACCACCGTACGGTCGCCTTTGAGCAGGACGGTCGCCCGCATCCAGGCGGCCAGCCGCAGCGCGGCCCCGACCCGGTCGTCGCCGGGTGGCTGGCCGGCGAGCCGGGCGAACTCCCGATCGTGCGGGGTGATCACGGTGGGTGCCTGCCGGCCGCGCAACTGCTCCGCCCAGCTGCCGTCGACCAGCATGGTCAACGCGTCGGCGTCCAGCACCACCGGCACCGGCGCGGCCAGCACCGACCGCAGCTCGGTCACGGCGTGTTCCCCGCCGCCCAGCCCGGAGCCGCACACCCAGGCCTGCACCCGGCCGGCGTCTGCGACCCGACCGGTGGCGATCACCGAGGGGTACCGGTCCAGCACCTGGGCGGCGGCGCTGCCGGCGTACCGGACCAGGCCGGTCGGCCCGGCGACCGCCCCGCCCACGGAGAGCACCGCCGCACCCGGATAGGTCGCCGAGCCGGTCGCCACCCCGACCACTCCCCGGGTGTACTTCTCGGCGGCCGGGGCCAGCGTCGGCCACCACGCCGAGACGTCGTCGCGGCCGGGCACCTCGAACGCGGGTGTGCCGCGCAGCCACGGTCGCAGGCCGATGTCGACCAGCTCTACGTGACCGGCGCGGACGGCGGCCGGTCCCACCATCAGCGCCGGCTTCAGGCAACCGAAGGTGACGGTGACGTCGGCTCGTACGGTGTCCCTCCCGACCGCGGCGGCTCCGGACCCGGTAGCTCCGGACCTGGCGGGGCCAGCTCCGGTCGACGGCACCGCGGCACCGTCGGGCACCCCGCCGGTGTCGACCGCAACGCCGCTGGGCACGTCCACCGCGACCAGCACCGGCCGGCCGCCACGTGCCGAAGTGAGCTCGCCGGCCCGGGCGAGCGCACCGGCGGCCGGCTCCCGCAGCCCGCCGGTGCCGCCGATGCCGACGATCCCGTCCATGATCAGGTCCGCGTGCCGGCCGGCACCGTCGGCGGTCCGACCGTCGGCCACCCGGCCGCCCGCGGACCGTAGCGCGGCGAGCCCGCCACAGTGGGCCCGGTCCGGTCGCAGCAGCCAGGCGGTGACCCGGGCGCCCCGGCGGGCCAGTCGGGCTCCGGCGTACAGCGTGTCGCCGCCGTTGTCGCCCGAGCCGACCAGCAGCAGCACCTCGGCACCGTAGACCCCGCCGCGCTCGGCGAGCAGGGTGGCGCACCGGCGGGCCAGGCCGGCGGCGGCCCGGTGCATCAGTGTCCCCGGTGCAACGGTCGCCATCAGCGCCTGCTCGGCGCTGCGGACGTCGGACACCCGCCACACCTGGATCATTCGCTTACCTCCGCCGCGCCGCTTCGTCGCTCACCGCCCACGGTCACCCTACCGGCGGTGGTGACCGGTGGGACGGTAACCGCTGCGCCGATTGTCCACAGGGTCCCCCGCCACGCTGTCGGTTCCGGATAGCGTCTGCCCATCGACGCATGCCGACGGAGGCGACACGGTGACCGGAGCCGACATGGGTGAACGGAGGCGACATGGGTGAACTGCCCGGCAACGACGTGGGCCCGGCCGGCGGCGGGCCGCTGCGGGTGCGGCCGGCCGTGCTGCACGACGCCGCCGACCGGTTGACCGGGCTGGCCTACCGGCTGGCGCACGGGCTGGCCGGCCAGCCGGAGCTGACCGTCGCCGCACCGGGCTGGGCAGCGGCCGACCTGCTGGTCACGGTGGAGGCCGCAGTGCACCGGCAGGTGAGCCGGGCCGGCGCGGACGCGGCCGCCACCGGGCAGGCGCTGGCCAGGGCCGCCGATGAGTACGACGCCGCCGACTGGCGGGCGGTCCACCGGCTGGCCAAATGATCACGTACCGGCAGCTGTGGCGGGCCGACCCGGCGGCCTGGCAACAGGCCGCGTACGGCTGGCGGCGCCGGCAACCAGCGGTCGAACGGCGGGCCGCCGAGGTGGCCGGGGCGGCCGGGGCACTGCGCGCCGGCTGGTCCGGGCCGGCGGCGACCGCCGCCGACACCCGGTTGGCCGGCCTGGGTGACCGGCTAGACGCCGTCGGCCCGGCGCTGTGCGTCGTCGACCAGATCCTCAGCCGGTACGCCGAGCAGCTGGCCCGGGCCAAGGCGGTGCTCGCCGACTGGGTCGCCACGGCGGGGGTGCTCGGTCTGTCGATCGACCGGGACGGCCGAGTCGGCGTGGACCCGGCGGTGACCCGCCCGGACGGGCCGACCCTGGCCGGTGCCCGCCGGGTAGCCGCCGGCGTCGCCGACGCGCTTGCCCTGGCCACCGAGGCGGACGTCGACGCGGCCCGCCGGCTCGACGCGGCCGCCACCGCCGCCAGCCAGGGCTGGCC
>NZ_JBSWXD010000293.1:0-2552 GCF_056160425.1 Micromonospora sp. ABR4_055 | reverse complement strand
ACGTCCGCAACCTCGTCGGCGCACTCGGCCCCTACCGACGCACCCCCTCCGTCCGCCGATTCTGCAACGACGCCAAAGACCTCATCGCCACGTGAGTAGGCCAGCAGCCATCAGACGAGGGAGCGAGCATGGAACGTAACACCTGGCGCACGTCGAGCCGGTCCGGCAGCAACGGCCAGTGCGTCGAGGTCCGCGACCGGGGCACCCAGATCGACGTACGCGACTCCAAAGCCCCCGCCGCCGGGACGCTGACCTTCGACCCCGCCGCCTGGACCACCTTCACCACCACCCTCAAGTCCGACGGCACCCGCCCGTAACCCCTGGCTCCCCCTGCTCGTGGCGACTCTCCACACGGGCCGCCGCGAGCGCACCAACTGCGTCAGTCACGGCCGATGATGGTTGCCGAGTCGGCAGGCAGCATGCGCCGACGGATCTACCTGACCCTGCTCGTCTCCGCACCGATGTCGCCTGCACACGAGTGGATCATCGCCCAGCAGTCGGCCGATGTTGCGTCGGCGACCGGCAGGCAGGTCGCTCATCCCGGCCTTACCTGACGCACCGCAACCATGATCAACCGCCTACGCTTCACCCCTGGCAACCGAGCCATCACTCACGATGCTTGGTGCCGCACTCAACAATTACCAGACACCCCAGGAATCTGTAGGCTTGAGGTCACTACCGGGTGTAGTCCATTTGTCTTACATCGACTTAGATATTTCACCGATCTTTTCCCGTAGAACTGAATTCTCCTTCAAGGTTTCAGGAATCGCGATGGATCCGCGCTCCGCGATGACCAGAGAGGTCAAAAGGAGACCTTCAATCAGTTCCTTGCGAACGGGGTGCCGGCTGGCCCAGTAAAACTCCGAGAGGGAGCCGATGAATCGAGAAAACGCTATCGAGTCGACCTCGCAAGTGTCGTTCTCGGCAGGCTTTAGTCCACTGTCGACACCTAGCATCGATGCCACCTTTTCCGTCAAGGCAACATAGAGCAGCCCAGTCTGCAGAGCAGGATCCCAGACATCGTCACCTGAGATTGTAAAGTAGTAGCTCACTCGGCGATCTCCAACCGCAAATCTAGCCCCGGATGCTCTTGGCGCAATCGAGCGAAGCGCTCCTGCAGGGCGGATCGAAATCTGGGGTCAACGCCAGGCCTCGTAAATCTAAATCCTATGCCTCGCGCTCGGCGTCGAGCCCTCACCGAAACAGGTCGAAGGCACCCGAGCGAAGCTCAAACGCATGGCCAACCGCCAGGTCCTCACCGAAGACAAACCCGGAGTATTCACTCTCGCCCAGAAAAGGACGTAATCTTCCGAACTGCCCTCTGAAGACCACCTTCAAAGCGCCCCGCAACGTCAGCCTCAACCCCTGGCGCATCAGTCAAATCGTCGCGGCCGGCCTCGTCGTCCTCCACATCGAACACGACCGGACCAACTGACACAGTCCGCGATCAGAAGCTCGCTCGGACAGAATCATTGAGGTCAGTGGCTCCGAGACCCGGGTGCATCCCGTCGTCACCCACGAGCGGACGGATGCTCGTTCGCGATTGCCACCCAGGCTATCAGAACCCACTTTTCATGATCCATGAGCAGTACATGAGTTATTGAATCGTTCCTCAAGGACCCAATTGCCACCCACCCGACCGCCCCCTGCAAGGTATCCAAAAATCCCTCGAACCCATACAGTTTCTTACCTTGCTCGACAGCGATTTCACCCCTGGTGCGATAAGTGTTAACAACATGAGATGCGCGGACTATCGCGAATCGAATCCGCTGCCCGATCAGGGGGGCGACCTCGACCTGCATTCCGGACAATCCTGCCATCTCACGAAGGGCATCAGCCAACACTTCATCGACTACGCGCTCCTCATCCATGGATTGCACCCCCGACTTCTTAACGTACGTGATAGTGCTTCTGAACCTTCACGACACCCTGAATAAGCACTTCACTCTCCCCCCAATTATCCATCCCCATAAATGCCATATCAATGATGGGACCCGTTGTTCCGCGGCGCACCATCAAAACAACACCCCTACCCGAAAGGTTCCTCGCATGCCTCTCGGCCGTTGTCCTACTGGAGGTCCATGAGGTGTAGATACTTTCCGTATTGTTGTCGTTGTGAAGAACTGGGTCACTGTGACCACCCATCGGCGTCACCGTGCCACCGTGCTGCGCATTGTATGAACGATGGTTTTCGTCTACCCCGCGGAAGAACCACTCGCTTTCGTCTTCTGGAGGACCCTCGTCGCCGCAATTGTGCGTGAGGACCGGCGTATCACCGGCGAGTACATGGTACGTGTGGACGTGGCTGATGGTGAGGTTGTGGACGGTGGCGTGTGGGACGGTCCTGCGGTGGATTGCGGTGATCTGTATCCAGGTGCCGGTGCTGGTGTGGAGCCATTGGCCGGGTTGGAGGTGGGTGGCGTCGATCCACTGGTCGAGTTCGGGGACCCAGAAGGGGTGGCCGTCGGTGGCGGTGATCTGGGCGACACCGGGGTCGCTGTGGCCGTTGGTGGTGTCTGGGTCTCTGCCCTCGTCGCCGTGTTGGCCGTCGG
>NZ_JBSWXD010000292.1:0-2580 GCF_056160425.1 Micromonospora sp. ABR4_055 | reverse complement strand
CCGCCACGGCGTCGGCCGCCGCCGAGCTGGCCCGGCTGCTCGGCGGGCCGGCGGACGAGGCGGCCCGGGCCGGCATGTTGGCCGTCGCCTCGGTCAACACCACGGTGGCGGCGATCCCCCGGGCCGTCGCCTGGTGTGCCGACGACCGGCTGTGGCCGGCGGCGGACCGCGCCGACTCGCGGGCCGTGCTGGTGTCGGAGCTGCTGCGGGTGACCGCGCCGAGCCCGGTGCTGCCCCGGGTGGTGGCGGGTGCCGCCGAGCTGGCCGGCACCGCCGGACGGGCCGGCAGCCGGTTGCGCTCGGGTACCCGGCTGCGGGCCGGCGACCGGCTGTTGCTGGTCGCCCGGCACGCGGCCCGCGCCGATGCGCCGCACCCGAATCCGGATGTGCCGGTGCCGGTGGCGGTCGGGCATCTGGTGTTCGGCACCGGGGCGCACCACTGCCCCGGTGCCCGGCTGGCCCACGCCCAGCTCGACGATGTGCTCGCCGCGCTGGCCCCGTACCGGCCGGTGGTGACGGGGGCGCGGGTGGACCGGCGTTCGGCGCTGCCGGGCTGGGCCCGGCTGACGGTCCGGGCGACCCGGTGGTGAGCATCCGGCTGGCCGGGCTGCGGGTCGCGGTGACCGGTGCCAGTGGCTTCTGCGGATCGGCGGTGGCACGGGCCGCCGCAGCGGCCGGTGCCGAGGTGGTGGCGGTGGGCCGTCGACCCGGCCCGGTGGGTCGGCACGTGCCGTGGGACGCCGCCCGGGAGGTTCCAGACCTGCGGGGCGTCGACGTCGTGGTGCATCTGGCGGCGGCGGTCGGGGATCCGCCGCCGGGCGCGGCGGCGGAGGCCGCGTACCACGCGGTGAACGTGGCGGGCACGGCCCGGCTGCTGCGGGCAGCGGCCGACCGGCCGGTGGTCTGGGTGAGCAGCGCCAGCGTCTACCGGCCGGGTGGACACGGCACCGTGATCCGCGAGGATCACCCGACGGACGGCCAGCGCACCGGGTACGGGCGGACCAAGGCCGCCGGGGAGCGGCTGGCGTTGGCGGCCGGTGCGGTGGTGCTGCGGCCCAGGGCGGTCTACGGGGCCGGTGACCCGCATCTGCTGCCCCGGCTGCTGGCTGCGGTCCGGCGGGGTCGGGTGCCGGTGCCCGGTCCGGACGTTGCGATGAGCCTGACGGCGGTGGAGAACCTGGCGGACGCGTGCCTGGCGGCGCTGAGCTGGCCGCCGGGTCCGTTCAACGTGGCCGACGCGACGCCGTACGCACGCGACGCCGTGGTCGCCGGGGTGCTTGCGGCGGCCGGACGGCAGGCGCGGCCGCTGCGGGTGCCGGTGCCGGTGGCGCTGGGCGCGGCGGTGCTGGTCGATGGTGCGGCCCGGCTGGGGTTGCCGGGCACCGGCCGGATCTCCCGGTACGCGGTGGAGCAGTTGGCGTACGGCACGGTGCTGGATCTGGATCGGGCGTACGCCCAGGGGTGGGTGCCCCGGCGGGCCCTGCCCGGTTTCCTGGCGGAGCTGTCGACCGGCCCGGCCCGGTAGGTATCGCCAGATCCACGCCGACGCATATAGTTATCCTTCCGTCGCTTTCCGTCTCGTTGGAGGTCCGGATGCACCGACGTTGGGTGGCCGGCGCCGCCGCCGTCTGCGCCCTCGTGGCGCTGGCCTGCGAAGCCGGCGAGGACGGCGGCGGGCCGGACCCGACATCGCCGCCACCGCCGGGCACCGACCTACCGTCGTCGATGGCGGCGCTCGGCGACTCGATCACCGCCGGGTACGGCTCCTGCGTCGTGCTGACCAGTTGCCGGCGCAATTCGTGGTCCACTGGCGACGGTTTTCGGGTGGAGAGTCTCTACCAGCGGATCGCCGAGGTCAATCCAGCGATGAACGGGCAGGAGCACGATTTCTCGGTGCCAGGGGCGCGGGCCGCGGCACTGGCCGACCAGGCCGCGTCGGCGGTGGACGTCTCGGCCCAGTACGTGACGGTGCTGATCGGCGCGAACGACGCCTGCCGGGCGACGCCGCAGGACATGACCCCGGTCGCGGCGTTCCGTGACGACGTCGACCGGGCCCTGCGGGTGCTGGGCGATGGTGTGCCGCAGGCGGAGGTCCTGTTGTTGAGCATCCCCGACCTGTACCGGCTGTGGGAGATCGGGCACGGGGAGGAGCGGGTGGTGCGGGCCTGGGACCGTGGCGTATGTCCGTCGCTGCTGGCCAACGCGACAGCGACTGACGAGGCCGCGACACAGCGCCGGGCGGCGGTACGCGACCGGGTCGCGGCGTACAACCGGGAGCTGGCCGGGGTCTGCCGGGCGTACGGCGACCGGTGCCGGTTCGACGACGGAGCGGTGCACGACACCCGGTTCACCGTGGACCAGCTGAACCGGCTGGACTACTTCCACCCCGACACCGACGGACAGAACCTGCTGGCCGAAGTGGGGGGGGGGGGGAAAAGGGGGGGGGGGGGGGGGGAGGGGGGGGGGGGGGGGGGGGGGGGGGAGGGGGGGGGGGGGGGTGTGGGGGGGGGGGGGGGGGTGGTGGGGGTACGGGGGGGTGGGTCGTCGAACGGTGAGGGGTAGGGCACGGGCGAATGCAGG
>NZ_JBSWXD010000291.1:0-2612 GCF_056160425.1 Micromonospora sp. ABR4_055 | reverse complement strand
ACCCGGCGCAGGGTCACCGCCAGCAGCTGGGTGACCGGCAGCTCCCGGTCACCCAGCAGCACCGAGCCGTCGTCGACGCGCCGTTTCGGGTGCGGCTCGAACCGGTGCGGCTCCCCGGCGGCCAACCGCTGCGCGTCACGTCCGCTGTGGACGCCACCGGCGGCGTCGATACAGACCCCGGAGGCCAGCAGCGGAGTGCCGTCGAACAGCAGCGGCCGGGGTGGCTCGTCGCCACGGCGGACCACCGCGACGGTGTGTGTGGTGCCCAGGTCGACGGCGAGCCGTACCGGTCCGTTCACGGTCCTGATGTCCTCTCCCGGGATTGCGCCGGCGTGCGTACGCCGCCGGCGGGGATGCTATCGGCCGGCCGCCACCGTCGTGTCGGCGCCGAGCTGCTTCAACACCCGGGTACGCAGCGTCTCGTACTGTTCGCGGCAGCGGCGCGGCGGACCGTCCGGCCGGTCGACGACCGTACCGCTGCTGATCCGCTCGTGCGGGCCGAACTGGTCGCGGGTCAGGTCGATCTCGACCACGCCGAGCCGGTTCCACCAGTGCCGGCCGGTCCGCCGCCCACCGGTGCTGACCTCCCCGACCAGCAGCTCACCGCCGAGCAGGTCGTGCAGCACCAGCGCGGTGACCCCGCACTGGCCGCGGGCCGGGTTGCCGGTGTGCCAGTCGGCCAGGTCGGCGGGATCGCAGGTGTCGGCGGACCAGGCGGTACGGATGACACGTTCGATGTGGGTCAGGGTCCAGGTGCGGGGGAACATGGCGGCAGATCCTGCCACAGTGGTCCGACATCGCCGCCCGGCCCGGGTCGACCCGACAACGCCGCCTGACCCGACATCGCGACCCGGGCCGCCGGTGCCGGCGGTAACGGCTAGTAAGCTGCCCGGTCGTGACCGACGACAGTCAGCCGAGGACGGCCGGACCGGGCGGCGGCGACCAGTCCGCGTTGGCGACCGCCTGCCTGGCCGCCGGTGACGGGCGGCTGCGGCACGGGGCGGCGTTGAAGTTCTTCTGGGGTCCGATGGACTGCGGCAAGTCGACGCTGGCCCTGCAGATGGACCACAACCACGCCCGGCAGGGCCGCCGGGGTCTGGTGCTGACCCGCAACGACCGGTCGATGGGGCCGCAGGTGACCACCCGGATCGGGCTGGCCCACTCGGCGATCGAGGTCACCGACGACCTGGACCTGGTGGCGCTGGTGCGCGGCCGGTGGGCGGACGGCTCCCGGGTCGACTATCTGATCTGCGACGAGGCGTGTTTCTACACCGTCGACCAGGTCGGGCAGATGGCCGACCTGGTCGACGGCTACGACGTCGACGTGTTCGCGTTCGGGCTGGCCAGTGACTTCCGGTCGGTGCTGTTCCCGGCCGCGCAGCGGCTGTTCGAGATCGCCGACGAGGTGTGCCGCATCCAGGTCGAGGTGCTGTGCTGGTGCGGCCGGCAGGGCCTGCTCAACGCCCGTGTCGTCGACGGTGTGGTGGCCCGCCACGGCGAGCAGGTGGTGATCGGTGACACCGTCGACCACTCCGACGTGCGGTACCAGGTGCTGTGCCGGCGGCACCACCGCACCGGTGACCTCGGCCCCGGCTAGCCGACCCCGTCAACTGGCGGACGGATCCGGTTCGGCGGCGGCGAGCAGCGCGGCCTCCTGACCTGTGTCGAGCCCCAGCGGCGGCAGGTCGGTCCGCAGCGCCGGACGATGGTCCACGCCGGCCAGCCAGGCCCAGGTGTCGGCCACCGTCTCGGCCGCCGGCCGGCAGCGCAGCCCGGTGGCCAGTGCCCGGGACACGTCGCCGTGGTGCAGCGCGTCGTGCAGCTCACCCGGGGGCAGCCAGATCGGCAGCTCCGTCCAGGGCGCGACACCGGCGGCGGCCACCACCGCCGGGTCGACCCAGCGTAGCCGGGTGGACGCCCCGGTCACGTCGACGCAGTGGGTCAGCAGCTCGCCCATCGTGGTGTGGCCGCGCGGGCTGACCACGTTGACCGGCCCGCCGACACCGGCGGCGGCCGCGTCGAGCAGCCAGGCCGCCAGGTCCCGGGCGTCGACGTACTGCAGCGGCAGGTCGGGCGGCCCGGGGGCGGGCACGTCGCCGCCCCGGGCGACGCGGTGCAGCCACCACGGCAGCCGACCGACGTCCTCGTACGGGCCGAGGATCAGCCCGGCCCGGGCCAGCAGCGTCCGGTCACCGAAGGCGGCGACCGCGGCGAGTTCACCGCCGCGTTTGGCGCGGGCGTAGGTGACGTCGCCGCCGTCGTCGGCGTCGGCGTCGACCAGCGGCCCGGTCTCGTCGAGCCCGGCCGGCGGCGGGTACGCGTACACCGAGCGGCTCGACACGTACGTGTAGTGCCCGACCCGGTCGCGTAGCAGCCGGGCCGCGTCGCGGACCACCGACGGCGCGCCGGCCCAGGTGTCGACGGCCAGGTCCCAGTCACCGGTGCGCAGCGCGGCGAGACCGTCGGCGGCCGTCCGGTCGCCGACGAGCACCTGCGCGCCGGCCAGCGCCCGCCGGTCGCCACGGTGCCACAGGGTGACCTCACCGCCTCGAGCCAGCGCATCCCCGACGACGCACCAGCCGCCGAACCCGGTGCCGCCCCACACCAGCAGT
>NZ_JBSWXD010000290.1:0-2623 GCF_056160425.1 Micromonospora sp. ABR4_055 | reverse complement strand
CCCTCGTGTGTGTTTTTGGGGTTTTTGTGGGTGTTTTGTTCCTCCTTTGGCTCTTTGGGGGGGGTGGGCACCCCCACCCCCCCCCCCACTCAGCCGAGCCCGGTCACGGACAGCACCCGCACCTGATGGTCGGCGGTGACCACCGCGACGGTGTCGCCGCTGACCACCGCGTGTGTCACCCGGTTGTCCACCAGGTCAGTGCCGACGTCGACCGGTGCGGTCCGTCGACCGGTCGCCGCGTCCCACACGGACACCTGCGGCACGGCGGTCCTCGACGCCGTGTCGATGCGGTGGCCCAGCACCACCACCCAGCCGTCGGCCACCGCCGCCGCCGACCGGGTGTCGTCGGCGGCGGTGATCTCCCCGCCGTCCTCGTCGAGCAGGCAGAAGTCGTCAACTGTGTCGAACGTCTGGTCACCGAAGACGAGCCCGGCCGGCGCCGCGTACCAGTTGTCCTCGAATCCGAACTCACTTGTGCGGTTCCACTTCTCGTCGCCGGTGCCGATGTCGACGGCGATCGTCCGGTACGTGCCGCCGTCGACCGCCGCGCACACCAGTCGCTCCCCGCACGGTTTGACCAGTTCGATGGTGTCACCGGCCGGCAGCGGCACCTCCCACGCGCGGGTGAAACCGTCGAGGTCGTACGCGGCCAGCACAGCCCGTCCCGGCGACGCGCCGTCGGACAGCCGGCCGATCGCGAGTCCTTCGTAGACGGTCCACGCGTCGTGGTCCAGCGGCAGGTCGCCGCTGGCGATCGGGTCGCCGTCGCCGGTGTCCAGCACGAACCCCCGGCCGCTGCCCTCACTCAGCTCGACGACACGGCCCGGCTCGGCGTACCGGTTGTCCCGCAGCCCGTACCCGGCGGGCGGCAGCACCCCGGCGTCCTCGACACCTTCCGTGCCGGTCCACCGGGTCGCCGCCCGGATCCGGGACGCGTCGAGGACCAGCAGGTCATCGTCGGGGGCCTCGCGTCGCCACCGCTGCTCCCCAGTGGTCAGGTCGATCCGGGCGACCGCGTTGTCAAAAATGCCGTCCTTGATCTCGACGATCACGTCGGTGCCCAGCCGGACCACGTCGGTAAGGTCCTGCCAGCTGCGTTTCCACCGCACCGTGCCGTCGGCGGCGTCGAGCACGACCCGCATGTCGTCGCCGCCGTCGGTCGCCGAGTCTGCGGCGTCGACGATGAGCAGCCCACCGGCGGCGGTGAGCCGCACCTGCGTCGGTTCGACGTCCACCGTGGCGGTCCAGGCCGGGTCGCCGCCGCCGGCCGGTACCGCGGTGACGGTGGTGCCGCCGACGGCGACCGCCGCGTACACGGCGAGGTCACCGGCGACGGTGACCGTCGACCCGCCGGTGCCGGCGGGCAACGTCACCTGGTGGATCTCGGTCAGGCCGCCCGCGGTGTCCCCCGTCCCGCCGCCGTCGTCGTCGTCGCCGAGCAGGCCACCGAACAGGTTGGTGTCACGGGGCCCGCTACCGTCGCCGGTGAACTGGTCGAGCAGCCAACCGTTGGTCAGGCCGATCCCGGCGGCCAGCGTCACCGCCACGGCGCCGGCGACCGCCGCGACCACCCGGCCGCGACGCCGCCGACGTGCTGGCGGCGACGGCAGATCGCCGCCAGCCGCCGGTGTGGTGGGTCCGGGCACCGGTGGGCCTGGCTGCGCAAGGTACGGCGCGGTCGGGCCCGGCCCGGTCGGAGCGGCGGTCGACGGCGCCGCGACGTCCGTCGACGGCGTGTGGTGCAGCGCACCGTACGCCACCGGCAGCTCCGGCTGCTCCGGCACCGACGGGGCGACCCCGAGTCGGGCGTGCAACCGGCTGGCGACCAGCGGCATCCGGCTGGCCCCACCGACCAGCAGCAGCGCGGCCAGCCGCGCCGGGTCGACCCCGGCCAGCTGCAGCACCCGGCGGGTCTCGTCGACCGCCCGGTCGACCAGCGGCCCGGCGACGCGGTCCAGCTCCTCCCGGGTCAGATGCATCGGATCGTCGCGCCCGGGCACCGCCACCGGCGCCGCCGAGGCCCGCGACAGCATCTCCTTCGCGGCCCGCACCTCGGACCAGAAAGCGAGCCGGTCACGGCGGTCGGCGCCGGTCACCGGCCGGCTGAGCCGCTGCCACAGCTGCGGGTCGCGGACCGCGACCAGGTGGCCAAGGTGGGCGACCAGCGCCTCGTCGATGTCGAGCCCGCCGAGGTCGTCAAGCCCGCCGGTGGCCAGCACCCGCAGCCCGCCGGCTCCACCTACCGCAGGCTCGTTGCGGACCACCGCCACGTCGAGGGTGCCGCCGCCGAAGTCGAACACGGCCAGCGTGCCACCCGGCGGTACCTGCCGGCCCAGCACCCGGACACAGTAGGTGGCGGCCGCGATCGGCTCGTCGAGCAGCCGCACCGGGCCCAGCCCGGCCGCCGTGGCGGCCGCGCGCAGCAGGTCCCGACGCGGGGCGCCCCAGTCGGCGGGGCAGGTCAGCACGGTGCCGCCGGCCGGATGCACACCGGCGGTCGCGGCCTCGGGGGGGACCCCGGACAGGGTCACCACCCACCACCGGGGGGACGGTAGCCTCCCATCAACCCACAACACCAAGACACCGCCTCAATCGCGGCTCGGGTGCGGCTCGAACCGATGAG
>NZ_JBSWXD010000289.1:0-2782 GCF_056160425.1 Micromonospora sp. ABR4_055 | reverse complement strand
TTCCCGGTTCCACCCGTGCCAGCACCGGCCGCCGGCTGGCCTTCGTCGGCCTCGCCGCCTGCCGGTGGTGTACCGGCAGGCGCTCTACTACCACGGCGGCACCGCCGCCCACCACGGCGACCGCCCCTACCCGATGTGCATGAACGTCCCCGGGCTGAAGATCATCGTGCCCAGCAACGGACCGGACCTCAAGGGCCTGCTCAGGACAGCCATCCGCGACGACAACCCGGTGCTGTGCTTCGAGGACGCCAACCTGTGGGCCCGCCGCGGCCGGGGGCCGGCACCGGCCGACGACGAGCACCTGGTCCCGTTCGGCGTCACGGCGATTCCCCGGGCCGGCTCCGACGTGGCCGTGATCGGCATCGGCGGCGGCCCTCGATGCCGCCGACCAGCTCGCCGCCGACGGCATCTCCGTCGAGGTCGTCGACCCACGCACCCTGGTCCCGATGGACTGGCCGACCATCGTCGCGTCGGTGGCCAGGACCGGCCGCGCCGTCGTCGTCGACCCGGCCAACCGCACCTGCAGCGCGGCCAGCGAGATCGCCGCACGCTCGGAGAGAGGTGAGCATGGAGACCGAGGTGCGTCTGCCGCAGTTCGGCATGGGCATGTCCGAAGCCGAGGTGATGCAGTGGTACGCCGCCGACGGTGACCGGGTCGAGGAGGGCGCCGACCTGGTCGAGGTGGAGGCGGAGGTCGAATCGGCCGCCGACCAGCGGTAGACGTCACCACCACCAGGGGATACGGCCGGCGGGACGGTTCCCCGCCGGCCCGCCCGGCGGTAGGTTCGGACCGGACCTGTGTGACGACGATGTTCCAGGAGGGTTCCGATGAGCCAACACGTCCGGGGTGTGATCTCCCGGAGCACCGGTACGCCGGTCGAGGTCGCCACGATCGTCGTACCGGACCCCGGCCCGGGCGAGGCGGTGGTGCGGGTACAGGCCTGCGGTGTCTGCCACACCGACCTGCACTACCGTGACGGCGGCATCAGCGACGACTACCCGTTCCTGCTCGGCCACGAGGCGGCCGGCACCGTCGAACAGGTCGGCGACGGGGTGACCGATGTCGCCCCCGGCGACTTCGTGGTGCTGAACTGGCGTGCCGTCTGCGGCACCTGCCGGGCCTGCGTCCGGGGCCGACCCTGGTACTGCTTCGCCACCCACAACGCCACCCGGAAGATGACACTGACCGACGGCACCGTGCTCTCCCCCGCGCTGGGCATCGGCGCCTTCGCCGAGAAGACCCTGGTACACGCCGGCCAGTGCACCAAGGTGGACCCGGCGGCCCGGCCGGCCGCCGTCGGCCTGCTCGGCTGCGGAGTGATGGCCGGGCTGGGAGCCGCGATCAACACCGGCGGCGTCGGCCGCGGCGACTCCGTCGCGGTCATCGGTTGCGGCGGCGTCGGCGACGGCGCGATCGCCGGGGCCGCCCTGGCCGGTGCGACGACCATCATCGCCGTCGACACCGACCCCCGGAAACTGGACTGGGCGCGCGGCTTCGGCGCCACCCACACTGTGGACGCCCGGCAGACCGACGTGGTGGAACGGATCCAGGAGCTCACCGGCGGGTTCGGCGCCGACGTCGTCATCGACGCGGTCGGCCGCCCGGAAACCTGGAAACAGGCGTTCTACGCCCGGGACCTGGCCGGCACCGTCGTCCTGGTCGGCGTACCGACCCCGCAGATGCGCGTCGAACTGCCGCTGCTGGACGTGTTCGGTCGCGGCGGCGCGCTCAAATCCAGCTGGTACGGCGACTGCCTGCCGTCGCGCGACTTCCCGATGCTGACCGAACTGAACCGGCAGGGCCGCCTCGACCTCGACGCCTTCGTCACCGAGGAGATCCCGCTCGACCAGGTCGAGCAAGCCTTCGACAAGATGCACCACGGTGACGTGCTCCGCTCGGTGGTGGTGTTCTGATGTCCACCCGGATCGACCACACCGTCACATCCGGGACGTTCTCCCTGGACGGGCAGACCTTCGATGTCGACAACAACGTCTGGGTGGTCGGCGACGGCACCGAATGCGTGGTGATCGACGCCCCGCACGAGGTCGAGGCGATCCGCGCCGTCGTCGGCGCGCGTACCGTCCGGGCGATCGTCGCCACCCACGCCCACGACGACCACATACGGGTCGCGGCGCGCCTGGCCGACGAGACCGGCGCGCCGGTGCTACTGCACCCGGCCGACCAGGTGCTCTGGGACCAGGTCCACCCGCGGCGGCCGCCGGACGCCGCGCTGGCCGACGGGCAGCAGCTCACCGTCGGCGGCACCACGCTGCGGGTCCTGCACACCCCCGGGCACAGCCCCGGTGCCTGCTGCCTGTCCGCGCCCGAGCTGGGCGTGGTGTTCACCGGCGACACGCTGTTCGCTGGCGGCCCGGGAGCCACCGGCCGCTCCTACAGCGACTTCGGCACGATCATCGCGTCCATCCGCGACCGGCTGTTCACCCTGCCGGACGACACGATCGTGCACACCGGACACGGCGACAGCACCACGATCGGCGCCGAACGGCCGCACCTCGACGAGTGGATCGCCCGCGGCCATTGACCGGCATTTCGCGACCGGTGCCGCGTCACCCGGCCGCCGTCGCGGGTCCGACGCCGGCCGCCAGCGACGCCGGCAGCGGCCGGCCGCCGAGCGCCGGACCGTTGGTCTGCAGGTGACACGAGACGTGACCGCCGTCGTCCACCGGCACCGCCGCCGGCATCTCGACCCGGCAGCGGTCCAGCACCAGCGGGCAGCGGGTATGGAACGGGCAGTCGGACGGCGGCGCGACCGGGCTGGGC
>NZ_JBSWXD010000288.1:0-2811 GCF_056160425.1 Micromonospora sp. ABR4_055 | reverse complement strand
GAGACCGTCACGGCCGCAAATCAACACCACCACGGCTGCCGGAGCACGCACCAACTGTCCGACTACACAAAGTCACCCACGGGAACTGGGACTACTTACGACTGTTCGAGCAGTTAACTGATTGACGTGCGGGGTACGTGTAGGACGCACGCGTAGTCGTGGACAGGAATTGATATCTCCCTGTCCACGACTCGTGCCGCTGCGGAGCCTGGTGCTCCTGCGCACCGCTGCTCCGGCCCTATTCAATATGTTTAAGCCCTATTGAATCGATGAGTCAGGAATTTGCGGGCAGCCCCACGAAGCGTCCCATCGCCTCTGCTGCGTGGTCGAAGAAGGCGTCCGGATCCGCCGCAAACCCCTGCACGTGTCCGTAGACACTGAAGCTGACCATACCGAGCAACTGGGTCCACGCAATTAGGGTGCGAGAGATGGTCGAGTGTGGAATTCCAGCGAGGAATCCATTCGCGAGTGCGGACACGTTCTGTTCCATCCCGTCGCTCATCGGCGGTTCGTCGGCGATGCTCAGTGTGCCGGCCTGGTGGGCCTGCCTGAGCAGGCCCACGAGAACCGCTGCGGCTCGGGCGCCGACGACCATCGTCTCCGCAGGGGCGCTGTAGTCGGGCTGTGGCGGTCCCCAGATCAGCGCGTACCGCTCAGGATTGTCCTGGGCCCACTTGCGAATCTCGCGGCAGGTGGACGACCACTGCCCAAGAAGGCCTTCGTCGGCAGCCGCCTGGGCACCCCGCTCGGCGTGATCGCCCATGTCCCGATATGCGTCGAGGATCATTGATGTCAGTAGCTGTGCCGGGTCGGAGAAGCAGCGCTGGACCTCGGCCTGCGGGACATCCAGGTCGGCGGCGATGCTCGCGAGCGGCAGACCTGCGGTCCCGGGCCGGGCCAGCCGGGCATACGCCTCATTCTTGACCCGGACGGCCAACTTGTCGTCTCGGCGGTAGTCATGTTGCATGAAGTCGTTTCCCATCTTCAGTTTGCTACGGTGCGGTGCCGGGGGAGGAACTGAACCAGCAGGCCGATCGCGACAGCGAACCCGATCAACCACAGCACCCCAGCGAGGAATGCCGGTGCGTAGGTCATCGGATCAGTGAAGCCCTCCAAGCGGTTGTAGAAGACCACCCCGACGATAGCCACGCCCACCGCACCGCCGACCTGCTGCGAGGTGGCCAGCACGCCTGAGGCGGCGCCGGCGTACTCCGGATCGAGGTTGGCTAGCACCGTGTTGGTCAATGGGGCGAGCACGAGTCCCATGCCCGCGCCGGCGAGTACGAAGCCGGGCACCAGTACTGCGGTCCGTCCACCGATTCCGATGTCCGAGACGATCATGTACGTGATGATCAGTCCGATGAACATCACGACCGACCCGACTGTTAGGACATGTCGACCGAGTCGTTGGGAGATCGCTTCCGCACGCAACGAGGTGATGAAGTAACCTGCGGCGATCGGGGTGAAGATGATGCCAGATTGCAGGGGCGTCATACCCTGCCCTTCCTGCAGATAGATCGCGAGGAAGAGGAAGAACGAACCCATCAGCATGTTGAACAGGACCGTGACCACGAGTCCTACGCTAAATGCGCGTTCACGGAAGAGTCGGACGTCGATCAGTGGTCCGCCAGCGCGGGCGAGCAGCGCCCTCTGGTGCCGCACGAACGCGGCGAGGGCGGGAACAGACGCCGCCAGCATGATCCAGGTCCACATCGGCCAGCCGCGCTCGCGCCCTTCGACCAGAGGTAGGACCAGCGCGACCAGCCCTGCGGCGATCAGCACGGTGCCGACGAAGTCGAGCCTGGTCCGGTTTTCAGCGCGGGACTCGGGCACGAACCGTAGCGTGAGTAGCAGGGTGGTGATCCCGATCGGGACGTTGACCAGATAGCAGTTGCGCCAGCTGAGCCCCAGGAGGTCGGTTTCGATGAGGATGCCTCCGATGAGCTGTCCACAGACCGAGGCGAGTCCGAGCGTCACGGCGTAGGCGGTGAAGGCACGGGCGCGCGCTGCACCGGTGTAAACCACTCCGAGAATGGCCAGCCCTTGCGGCATCAGAAGCGCGGCCGACAGGCCCTGAGCGATCCGGGCTGCCACCAGGAATTCCGCGGTCGGGGCCAGGCCGCAGGCAGCGGAGGCCGCAGTGAAGCAGGCCAGGCCGATGAGGAAGATCCGACGGCGACCGTAGAGGTCGCCGATGCGGCCGCCGATGATCAGGCCAGTTGCCAGCGACAACCAGTATCCGGCGATGATGAACTGAATCGCCGCCGGGCTCGCGTTGAGCTCGCGTTGGGTCGACGGGATCGCGACGTTCACGATGAAAAAGTCCAACGCGACCATGAAGATGGCAGCCAGGATGATGGGCATGATCACCCAGCGGGGCGTGGTGCCCGTCGGTGGATCGGCGGGTCGTTCAGCTGTGGCTTGGCCTGCCGACGCCGTGGTCTCAGACACCTGACCTCCCTCTTGTGTGCTTGCGGGGTCCCACGTATTCCGACGGGCTGCCGTCGAGGCAGCACCGCGCACCGCATTGCTCCTGGCAGAACAACCGGCGGCGATGCGGCGAAGGGGCGATGTCCCGGTGCCGGCGGCGGTCTGACCAGGTTGTCATACGTGGAGCTTATCCGTAGCAATTTTGGTGACTATGCTCAATTGTGTCGATTACTTCGTGGGTAATGAGGACCGGGCCCGGGTCGTTCGCTGTGGCTGCAGCCGAGTGCTGGGCTCAGCCTCGATCCACCGACGCGGTTGCCGCTGAATGTTGGTTGATCATTTCTGTATTGGGTGGTGCGGCGGGCGTGAGGGAGTCGCCGA
>NZ_JBSWXD010000287.1:0-2916 GCF_056160425.1 Micromonospora sp. ABR4_055 | reverse complement strand
TTGGGGGGGTTTGGTGTTGGTTTCTTCTTTGTTTCTTGGTTTTTTGGCCCCCTTGCACCGGGGGCGGGGTGTCGCTCGCGAGGCGTGCCGGAACAGCCCGGCGCGCCAGTTGCCGGTTACTCCGGCTGCGCGGCGGAGGTGACCTCGATGGTGCCGGCGATGATGTCCGCCTTGAGCTGCTCGACCTCGGCCTTCAGCTCGTCGGAGACGCGGTCGTCGAACTCGTTGTACGGGGCCAGCGAGACGCCGTTGTTCTCCAGGTTGCCCAGGTAGCCCGGGTCGGCGCTGAGCTCGTCGCCGTTCGCGCCGGCGAGCACGGCCTGCTTCACCGCGTCCGGGATGTTCTTGACCACGGTGGTCAGGAAGGTGTCGCAGTACTGCTCGGCGCTCTGGCAGCCGTCGACGTCGACCCAGATCACGCTGTACGCGCCACCGGCGGCCTGCGCGGCAGCGGCGGTGCCGAGCCCGGCGCCCCCGGCGACCGGCATGATCACGTCGGCGCCCTGGGCGACCAGGCTGTCGCCGACCTTCTTGCCCTCGTCCTGCTTGACGAAGTCGTTGGTGAACGAGCCGTTCTGGGTCGCCTTGTCCCAGCCGAGCACCTGCACGTCGGCGCTCTTGACCTCGTTGTAGTGGGCGACGCCGTCGACGAAGCCGTCCATGAAGATGGTCACCGGCGGGATCGGCATGCCGCCGTAGGTGCCGACGATGCCGCTCTCGGAGAACCCGGCCGCCAGGTAGCCGGCGAGGAACGCGGCCTGGGCGGTGTCGAACTGCATCGGGTAGACGTTGGCCAGGTCGGTCGTGGCGTCGACGATGCCGAACTGCTGGTCCGGGTTGGCCTCGGCGACCGCGATGGTGGCGTCGCGCATCAGGCCGCCGACGGCGAGGATGAAGTCGCAGTCCCCGGTGACGTAGCCGGTCAGGTTCGGCTCGTAGTCGGCCTCGGCGCTGGAGGCGACGTAGTCGCCGTCGACCGCGTCGTTCTCGCTCTGCGCCGCCTCGATCCCGGCCCAGGCCGAGGCGTTGAAGGACCGGTCGTCGATGCCGCCGACGTCGGTCACCATGCACGCCTTGTACGCCTCGGTGGGCTCGCCACCGGTGCCGTCCGTGCCTTCGTTATCGGGCGCCTCGCCGCACGCGGCAGCGGTGAGCGCCAGCCCACCCGCCGCGAACATCGAGACGATCCGCATCCCACGCGTAGCGCGCAAGACGGTCTCCTTCCATTGCACACCGCAGACTGTCGCGGCATCGCGTCCCCACCCGGCCGGTCGGACCGGACGTACTTTGGACGGGAGCGTACGCGCGGTCCCGTCCACCGGCCGACAATCGTGCACGACTGTTGAGCCGCCGTTACCCTCGCGTAACTCTCCCGCGCGGGAGATCACCCGCGGATCCGCAGGGTCGCTCCCGCCGCCGACCCTATAAGGGGCGGCAGCGGGTCGTCGGCGGTTCACCCGGTCGTGACCGGGGCAGGTGACGGCACGGTCGGTCGCGGTACGGTGGCGTGGCGTCAGCGCCAGAAGACGGCGACGGCGGCGTTGACCAACGTCAGCACGATGATCGCCAGGAAATGCCCCTTGTTGACCGATTCGCGCTTACGGGAGAAGAAGACCATCGCCAGGATGGCGAGCCCGAGCACCAGTTTGGTAACGAGTTTCGCCGGGGCCGGCTCGGCGCCGTCCCGCAACGGCGCGGACAGCCCGATGCCGGTGACGACCTGGATCACCGCGCCCCAGAGCATCGCCGGGTTGATCCGGATGCGACCGCTGAACCACTGGGCGACAGCCCCACCGAGTAGCAACGCGAACCCGATCAGGTGGGCGTAGAGCAGTACGAGTCTGAGAGCTTCCACTTGCTCATCCTCGCGCACCGTGCCGTTCCCGGCCGCCCCCGGGTCCGGCACGTCCTACCCAATCAGAGCAGCGGGCAGCTGTCGATGTACTCGGAGAAGGCGCGGTCGTCGGCCGGCGGCGGGCAGAGGAACTGCTCGTACCGCAGGTCGTCGTCGACGAACCGCTTCAACCAGGCGACACTGGACGAGGCGATCGTGGCATTCGGGATGTTGGGCGCGAAGTGGCTGGCACCCCGCAGTTCCAGATACGCCGACTCGAGGTCGTCCGGGAAGCTCGCGTGGAACCGTTCCGAGTGGCGCCGTACCGAAGCGATGCCGTCCCGCTCTGCGCCGATGATCATCGTCGGCACCTGCAGGTCGGACCAGTTCTTGGTGAGGTTCCACGGGGTCAACGGGATGGCTGCCCGCAGTTCCGGCCGGGCGTCCGCCGCTTCCAGAGCTCCTCCCCCACCCATCGAGTGTCCGATAACTGCCAACCGGTCGGCATCAACCCGGTCCTGCACCGGACTGTCCTGAGTGAGGAAGTCCAGCGCGGCCAGCATCTGCCGGCCCCGACTGGCCGGCTGGTCGGTCGTCGTGTTCGTGTCGATGTTGAACACCACGAAGCCCTGCGACGCCAGCCTCGGCGCCAGCCACGCCATCGACGACTGCCGGGCGGTGAAACCGGGCGCGATCACCACCCCGCCGAAGGTGCCCTCCGTGGTCGACGTCGGGAAGAAGATGGTCCCACCCCCGAAGCCCGAGGCCTGGGAACGACGTACCACCGTCTCGTCGATGTCGAACGGACCGTTGGCCGCCGTGATGCTGGCCGCCGACGGCGCCGGTCCCCGCTCGAACGGGCTCTCCGCCGCCTGCGCGGTCGGCGCCAGTACGACGCCGGCGGAGATCGCCGCCGCCGCCGCGCCGCCCACGAAGAGGTTCCGCAGCCGGAGCCAGCCCGGCCGGTTGCGGGGGGGGGGGGACCTCCCGCGCAGATAACAGTAGGGCACATCACATGCTGTTTTTCCCTTTTCCATCCCCCTTTCCCTCCCCCCCTCACCAAAAGAGGGTGCTTAAAGTCA
>NZ_JBSWXD010000286.1:0-2940 GCF_056160425.1 Micromonospora sp. ABR4_055 | reverse complement strand
CCCCACCTCCCCCCCCCCCGCCCCCCCCCCCTTCTCCCCCCCCCCCCCCCTCCCCCTCCCGTCCCCCCGGGTTAACAGCGCCCGCCCGATTCGGATAGTGTTCCGGTGGCTACCCGAGTGGCAGGTGGGGGTGGGATGAGCTTCGGTGCCGCGTACCGTCGGGCGGTCGCCGCCCACCGGCGGGCCGTGACCCATCTGACCACCGCCCGATCGGCCATAGCGGACAGCCCGGCACCGCCGCCGCCGGACCTCGGCGACGTCACCGAACGGCTGCGCCACGTCGGCGAAACCCTCACCACCGGCGCGACCAGCGCCATCCAGGACCCGGCCGTCGGCCCGGCCCCGGTGCGGGTCGGCATGGCCCGCCCGGTCGGGCTGGCCGGCACCGGCGACCCGGTCGAGTTCCCCGCGCTGGTGCCGCTCGGCGCCGGCACCCACCTGGCCATCGACGCCGACGCCCGCCAGCCACGGATCGCCGCCCTGCTGCGCAGCCTCGTCGTGCGACTGCTCGCCGCCGCCCCACCCGGCACGGTACGGGTGGCCGCGCTGGACACCACCTCGATGGGCGCCACCTTCCTGCCGCTGCGCCCGCTGGTCGAAGCCGGCGTGCTGGCGGCACCGGCCGCCACCGACGCCGAAGCCAAGGAACGCCTCGACGACGCCGACCAGCACGTACGCGCCGCCCAGGCCCGCACCGGCGGGCAGCCGGGGGAGCTGCTGGTGGTGGTCGCGGCGGCGCTGCCGGACAGCCGCGCCGAGCTGATGCGCCTCGCCGCGCTCACCCACGCCGGCACCGCCGCCCGGGTCTGCGTGATCGTCGCCGGCTACCCGCCGACCGGCACCGGGGCGCAGCCGCCGACGCTCGGCCCGACCACCCAGATCCGACTCGACGGCAACCGGGGCTGGGTCGGCGACCCACCCGGCCAGCCGTTCAGCTCCGACGGCACCGGGCTGGCCGCACCGGTCGCCCTCGACGGCGACCCGCCGGCCCGGGTCGTGCAGGCCCTCGCCGACCGGCTCGGCGAGATCCACCGGCGCGGCTCCGCACTCGACTTCGCCGACCTGCTGCCGCCCCGGATCTGGACCGAGACCGCCGGCACCGGCCTGCACACCGTCGTCGGCCGCGCCGGCCGGGAGCCGGCGGTCCTCGCCTTCGACGACGTCACCCCGCACTGGCTGGTCGGTGGGCGCACCGGCTCCGGCAAGACCGTCTTCCTGCTTGACCTGCTGTACGGCCTGGCCGCCCGCTACCCACCCGACGAGCTGGCGCTCTACCTGCTCGACTTCAAGGAAGGCGTCAGCTTCACCGAGTTCGTGCCGACCGGCCGCGACCCGTCGTGGATCCCGCACGCCCGCGCCGTCGGCATCGAGTCCGACCGGGAGTACGGCGTCGCCGTGCTGCGCGAACTGCGCCGCGAGCTGAACCGGCGGGCGGCGGCGATGAAACGCCACGGCGTGACGAAGCTGGCCGACCTGCCCCGCGACGGCGCGCCGACGCCGCGTACCGTCGCCGTGATCGACGAGTTCCACGTGTTGTTCGACGGTAACGACTCGGTCGCCCGCGAGGCCGCCGCCCTGCTGGAGGAGCTGGCCCGCAAAGGCCGGTCGTACGGCGTACACCTGGTCCTGGCCAGCCAGAGCATGTCCGGCATCGAAGCCCTCTACGGCAAGACCGACTCGATCTTCGGCCAGTTCCCGCTGCGGGTGGCGCTGCCCGGCGGCAACGGCGTCCTCGACCCGCTCAACCAGACCGCCGGCGGGCTGCCGGTCGGGCAGGCGATCGTCAACGCCTCGGCCGGCATCGCCGGTGCCAACACGGTCGTCCGGTTCCCGGACGCGCACGGCGGTGCCCGGCGGATCGCCGCGCTGCGCCACGAGCTGTGGCAGGCCCGCGCCGCCGGCTCCCGGCCACCGGCGATCTTCAAGGGGTACGAGGCGGCGCACCTCGACGGCGACCCGACGTACCGCTCACTGGCCCCCGGCGGGCGGCGTCCCCTCGCGCTGGTCGGCCGGCAGGTCGACGTGGATCTGACGTCGGCGGTGTTCCCGCTGGACGCCACCCCCGGCCGGCACATCGCGGTGGTCGGCACCACCGGCCACGCCGCCGACGTGCTGCACGCCGCCACGGTCAGCCTGGCCCGGCAGGAGCCGGCCGGCCACGCCCGGTTCCTGCTGGCCCCGCTGGTCGCCTCCGCCGACGAGGTCGCCGATGAAACCGCTGAGGCGCTGCACGCCTTCGGGCATTCGATCACCCGGTTGACCGCCGCCGAGCTGCGCGAGGAGCTGCGCCGACTGGCCAACCCGGACACCACTACGACGACTGACGGCGGGCGGACGTACCTCGTGGTGTTCGGGATGGACGCCGCAGCCGGGGTGCTCGGCGCGAAGGACGAGATGTACAAGTCCGGGCTGGACGACCTGCAGGTGGTGCTGCGCCAGGGGCCCGGCCAGGGCGTCCATCTGCTGGGTTGGTGGCGTGGGCTACGGCGGCTCGCCGACGACCTGGGCGGCTCACACAACCGCGACGACCTGGCCTGCCTGGTGGCGATGAACGTCCCCGGCGGTGAGCTCGGCTCCTACCTGGGCACCCACGACCTGGCGTACCGGCCGCGGCCGAACCGGGCGCTGCTGATCGACCGGCACGACCAGCGGACCCGGCTGATCGTGCCGTTCGCGTTGCCCGGCCGCGAGCTGGACGAGGAAGGCTGAGCGCGGTGAGCAGCGACTTCGACGAGTACGCCGCCCTGGCCCGGCACCTGCACGAGCTGCACCGCACCGGTCAGGCCGGCTCGGCGCAGCATCAGACCCGTCGACAGCGGCTCACCGGCTACGCCGACCAGCTCGGTCAGCGGCTGTACGCCCAGTGGCAGCGGCTGGCGGCGATCGCCCAGGCCGCCGGCGAGCAGGCACCGCCCGCGCCGCCGCCGATCGCCGCGCCCC
>NZ_JBSWXD010000285.1:0-2981 GCF_056160425.1 Micromonospora sp. ABR4_055 | reverse complement strand
GCCGGGCCCTCGCCGCCGGCGTCGCCCTGGCCGACCGGCACGGCCCGGACCTGCGGGCCGGGTGGATCTTCCTGGCCGGCGCGGCCACCGCCGCGGTGCCGCTCGCCCCCGGCGTCCACGTGCGGGCCACCGTCCAGGGGCTCGGCACCGCCGCCTTCACCACCACCGGCGGTACGCCCCTCACCACCACCGGCGGTACGCGATGACCGCGCACCTGGTCGCGGGCAAAGCCACCCCACGCGGCAAGTTCCCGCACGTCAAAACAGCCGCCGGCCTCATCTTCGTCTCCGGCACCTCCAGCCGCCGCCCCGACAACACCATCGCCGGGGCCAGCGTCGACGAATACGGCACCACCCAACTCGACATCCGCGAGCAGACCCGCGCGGTGATCGCCAACATCGCCGACCTGCTCACCGCCGCCGGTGCCGGCCTGACCGATCTGGTCTCGGTCACCACCTACCTGGTCAACATGAACGACTTCGGCGGCTACAACCAGGTCTGGGCCGAGCACTTCGACCACACTGGACCGACCCGCACCACCGTCGCCGTCCACCAACTACCCCACCCGCACCTGCTCATCGAGATCCAGGCCATCGCCGTGGCACCGGCACGACGGTGAGGCTTCGGCGTAGCCGGTGCCGTGGCTCGGCGACACCGCGACCGTGCTCGCCGGTGGCGCAGTCGGCGACAACCTGTGGATCGGGTGCGCTGCGACGTGGGTGAGCGCGACACCAGGTTGCGGGGTCGTCGCATGACCATCGCGGTACGGCAGGATGGGCGACGGAGACGCCTGTACCCGTGACGACGACTGCCGGAGACGCCGTGACCACCGACATCCACCCGCAGACCGCAACGCCGGACCGGTTCGCCGTACCGGCCGGCCTGGAGACTCCCACCCTGCTGCTCGACCTCGATGTGCTGGAGCGCAACCTCGACGAGATGGCCGGTCTGTGTCAGCTGCATCAGGTGGGGTTGCGGCCGCACGCCAAGACCCACCGGATCCCCCGCATCGCATCGATGCAGCTGGATCACGGGGCAGATGGGATCTGTGTGGCGAAGCTCGGTGAGGCCGAAGCGTTCGCGGCGGCCGGGGTGGCCCGTATGACGGTGGCATATCCGCTGGTCGGCCGCGACAAGGCCGAACACGCGGTGCGGTTGGCGCAGCGCTGTGAACTGACCGTCGGCGCGGACAGTGTCACCGGCGCCCGGACGCTCGGGGAGGCGTTCGCGGCGGCCGGGCGGCTGTTGGACGTGCTACTGATCGTCGACAGCGGCCTGGGCCGGTGCGGGGTGGCTCCGGCGGAAGCCGTACGGGTCGCCTGGGACATCGCCGAGCTGCCCGGCGTCCGGTTGACCGGGGTGATGACGTACGAGGGCTCGGTGTACGCGGCGACCGACCGGGCGGATCTGATCCGGCGTTCGCGGGCGGTGGCCGGTGCCATGGTGGACACCGCTGCGGCGATCCGGTCGGCCGGGCTGACCCTGTCGACGGTGTCGCTCGGTGCTTCCGCTTCGGCGCGGATTGTGGTGGCCGAGCCCGGAGTGACCGAGATCCGGCCCGGTATCTACGCCTTCAACGACCTGGGGCAGATCGCGCTCGGCAACGCCACCGTGGCGACCTGTGCGGTCCGCGTCCTCGCCACCGTGGTCAGTCATCCGGAGCCGCACCGTGCCTGTATCGACGCGGGGTCGAAGACGTTCGGCCAGGACGGTCTGCCGGCGTCGGCGCATGCCGACGCCTACGGTGGTCACGGCCTGCTGGTGGGGTTGCCCGGATGGCGGATCGACCGGCTTTCCGAGGAGCACGGCTGGCTGCGGTGGGTCGGGCCGGGTCAGCCGAGTGCGCTCACGATCGGGCAGCGGGTGCAGGTCGTTCCGAATCATGTCTGCATGGTGTTCGCCGGTCTCGGCGAGGTGACAGCGGTGCGCGGCGGCGAGGTGGAGGCGGTCTGGTCGACGATCGGGCCGGGCGCGTCGAGGTGACCAGAGGTAGATGCACACAATGTGTAGTTGCGAACTACTTGCAATAGAGCATACTGGTCGGGACCGCTGAGCCCGCGACCGGAGGGTGGGCGATGCCCGTCTACACCTTGCCCGACATGCCGTACGACTACGGTGCCCTCGCCGAGGCGCGCGACAAGGGTGACTTCTCGACGTTGGTCGGCCTGGAGAAGACCTTCGCGTTCAACCTTTCCGGCCACGTACTGCACTCGATCTTCTGGAACAACCTGTCCCCGGACGGCGAGCTGTCTGCCGCGATCGACGAGCACTTCGGCTCGTACGAGGCGTTCGCCGGGCAGTTGTCCACCGCCACCAAAGGGGTGCAGGGCTCCGGCTGGGGAGTGCTCGCCTGGGAGCCGATGAGCCGTCGGCTGATCGTCGAGCAGGTCTACGACCACCACGGCAACGTAGGTCAGGCCACCACTCCGATTCTGGTCTTCGACGCCTGGGAACACGCCTACTACCTGCAGTACCGCAATGTTCGTCCGGACTACGTCGACCGTCTGTGGGAATTGGTCGACTGGAGCGACGTCGCGGCCCGCTTCACCGCCGCCAGCTCAGCAGGCAGCCCGATCGTCGTGCCATGAGCGGCGACGACAGCCGGGTATTCACCGAGTCGGCGTTCGTCGCCGCGCAGCGCGCCGCCGGGTTCATCGCCGCCCGCCAGCGCGGAGACCACGACGGCGCGGCCGCGCTGCTGGCGGAGTTCCCCGACGAGGCGGCCCGGACCGGCGGCTTCTGCGTACTCGCCGAGTTGGCGCTCGCGTTGGTCCGGGCACAGACCGGGCAGAGCATGGACGACCTGGTGCAGGAGCTGTCCCTGCAGAAGGCTGCCATGCTGGCCGACCCGCCGTCCGAGCCGCCGGCAGCGGGGGGGGGGGGGGGTGGGTGGGGGGGGGGGGACAGGGGGAAAAATTTTTTTTTTTGTTTTTTTTTTTCTTTTTGTTTTTTTTGTCTGGAGGACCCCACCACCCCCCCCA
>NZ_JBSWXD010000284.1:0-3064 GCF_056160425.1 Micromonospora sp. ABR4_055 | reverse complement strand
CCGGTGCGGTCGGCCGGGCCGACTGTCGGGCCGGCCGACGGGTCCGCGCCGGAGCCGGTGGTCGGCCACGAGCTGGTGTACCTGGCGGCGGCGCCGTGGCTGCGCCGCCGCCGCATCGGCGCGGCGCTGCTCGACCACCATCAGCGCACGTTGGACGCCGCCGGGTTGGTCGGGCACACCGTCACCGACGAGGAGTACGCCCGTGACCTGCTGGCGGTGCGCGGTTGGCGTACGCCCGGCCCTCGGCACCTCTCCCCCGGCGGGCCGCCGCTGTGGTCGATGCGCCGCGACCCCGGCACCCGGCCGATTCCGCCTACAACGGGGTACGGACGATGAAGGTGGCGTAGGACGCGTTGGCGCCTCTGCCGATCTCGGAGAGTTTCAGGTATCTGCCGTCGTGGTGCAGGTAGCGGTCCGGGTAGTTGTAGGAGCGCAGTGAGGTGTGCTGTCCGGTCAGTCCGGCGACCGGGCAGAAGGTGGCGTCGGCCCGGAACAGGGCGCTGCCGTCGATCCGGTGCAGGTAGAAGCGGAAGTTCTGGTGGCGCAGGTAGTAGCCGGGAAAGTTGACCGACTCCAGGGAGATGCAGCTCGACTTGGCCAGGCCGCGACGGACCACGAACGCGGCGTCGGCCTTGCCGCGCTGGTCGACGACGTCGACGCGGCCTTCGAACTCGAAGTGCCGCACCCGGCGGCCGGGCAGGTTGACCGGCTCCAGCCCGTACGTCCCGCCGACGGTCAGGGTGAGGTGCGCGGGGGCGGTCGGTTTCGGGTCCGGCTGGGGGTTGGTGGCCGGTGCGGCCGGGGTCGGCCCGCCGCCGGGTGCGTCGGTGTCGGGCGTGGCCGTGTGTACGCCGTCGCCGACCGGGCGAACCTGCTCAGCCCGGTCGGTCGGCTCTTCGCTCGGCTCACTGATCGGCTCGCCGCTCGGCTCTTCGGCCGGCGGTGCGGCGGATGTGCTGGCGCTCGGGGCTCCGGCGACGAACTCGCCCCGGATCGGCTCCTGCTGGGCACCCCGGTTGGTGGCCACGGTCGCGGCGATGACAGCGGCGGTGAGGACCGCGACGGCGCCGATGGCGGTACGCCGCGGCGGTCCCGTCGAGCGGTCGGCGTGGCTGACCGGCGCGGCGGGTAGGGCGTGGGTGCCGGGCGCCCTGCCGCCCGATGCCCTGCCGCCCGGGGCAGGGCGGTCGGCGGCAGGGCGGTCGGCGGCAGGGCGGTCGGCGGCCGATGTGCCGTCGGTGACTTCGCCGTCGATCGTCGAGGACGCCGACCAGCTGACCTGGCCGAGCCGGGCGGTGGCCAGAGTGAGTGGACTGTCCGCCGGTGGCCGTGGCCAACGCGGGGCGGAGCCGGCCCGGCGGGGCAGCTCGCCGCCGGACGTCGGCTGGCCCTCGGGCGACGCGAGCCAGCGCCCGACGCGCGGCGGATCCTGCTGGGTGTCCTCGTCGGACATCGGTCATCCCACCTCCGGCTCACAGCCCGTCCTGGCCCTGTCACTGCGTCGCGGCGCATACATTCTCATTTCGCCCGCATGGTGCGCCAGTACCCGGAGCCACCGAGTTGTGTCACTTCGACAAGGCACCAGACCCCAACCACCACAGTTGCCACTCTTGGTAGTCGACTTATGACACACGGTCGCGACCGGTCGAGCTTCCCGCCGTCGACGGCCGCTCAGACCCTCCCGGAAACCTCACTCGATATGACTGAATGTAGGCATTGACCCCGACGGTGCAGTTCTTCAAGGAATACGACATCCACACTGTCACGGATCTGCCAGAAAACCATTTCTCACAATTGTTTGCTTGACAGCTTCTCGAGGTGCCTGAACCATCGAGATCTGGTGAGTCCACTGTCACCAACCCCACAGGGAGAGGAACTCGATGAGTCCCGGCACCAACGGATCGGCGACCCCGACCAGCACCACCTCCACGGTTTCACCGACCACACTCGATGGGCCGACCCCGAAGGACCTGTTGCCCGCCAGCGGCGACCATCCGGTGGAGATCGTGCAGTACCAGACCGTCGTACTGACCGACATTCCGGGCGCGAAACAGTACCCGGAGTTGGCCGGCGCGATCGACCTCGGGGAGGAGAATCTCCCGCTCTACGATCGCCCGGCACAAGGCATGATCGTCACCACCGAGCAGTCGTGGTCCGTGAAGGGCGTGACACTCGGCCGGCTCCTGCACAGCCTCGCGCTGGCACCCGGCGAGAGCACGAAGGTCGCGGTCATCGACTGGGAGCGCCGCACAGTCGGGACCGGCGCGGAGAAAACGACCGAAAGCGACGTACTGACCAGCGCGACCGACCAGAACCGGTCGATCAGCGAGCTGGCCAGCAGCATCGCCCTGGAGGAACAGCACGGATCGTCCAGCATGTCCCAGTCCAGCTCGTCGACGAGCGCGGGAATCAACGCGGGCATCGCGTTCTTCGGCGCCGGCATCGGTGCCTCGCTGAGCCACTCGACGAACAAGGGGGTCGCCACGTCGGTGGCCCGCTCGACCGGGCAGCGGGAGGTCGCCGCCGAGGCCGCCCAGCGGATCGACGCGCGGACCCAGCAGCTGGCGACCGCAGCACGCAGCCGGAACATGACCGTGGTACGGGAGACCTCACAGTCGGAGAAGGAGCAGGTCCTCACCCGGGTGGTCACCAACTACAACCACATGCACGCGATGTCGGTGCAGTACTACGAAGTCGTCCAGATCTACCAGGTGACCACCAAGCCGACCAAGCTGGAACGGTGTCTGTTCATCCCCCTCAAGGAGCTGCACTTCACGCAGAGCATCCTGAAGCGGTACTCGGACGCGCTGGCCGCAGCGGCACCCGAGGAATGGGCCAAGAAGATCCGCGGCGCGAACCCGTTCAGCGCCGCGGTCCGCAAACTCGACGGCTGCCCGGCCGCCAAGGCACCGACCACCCCGGCCACCGTAAACATTCAGGTGGTGCGCGAAGAGTGACGGTCAGCGCGGGTTAAGTGACGGGGTTCGACCGGCTCGACGCCGTTCTGTCCGTTGTGGTTTGATCTTGGCGTGTCGGTGTCGGAGGATCTGTCTCGTGAAGAGTT
>NZ_JBSWXD010000283.1:0-3077 GCF_056160425.1 Micromonospora sp. ABR4_055 | reverse complement strand
AAAGGACCCCGGCACCACCACCCTCTACCTCCCCGGCCAGCAACACACCCTCAACACCACCACCCAGGCCGTCACCGGCGCCCGCTACTACACACTCCCCGGCGGAACCGTCTGCATCCGCACCGGCACCGGCACCAACTACACCTTCGCCATCACCGACCGCCAAGGAACACCCACCCTCTACCTCAACCACACAGCCCAGACCCCGACCTGGCGCCAGTACACGCCCTACGGCGCACCACGAGGCACCGCCACCACCCCACCCGACAACCGCGGCTTCCTCGGCAAACCCGAAAACACCACCACCGGCCTCACCCGCCTCGGCGCACGCGACTACGACCCCACCACCGGCCAGTTCATCAGCGTCGACCCCATCCAGGACATGGGCGACCCCCAACAATGGAACGGCTACTCCTACGCCAACAACAACCCCATCACCATGAGCGACCCCGACGGCCTCAAACCCCTCATCACCAATACCACACAGGGAGACGAACAGCACTTCGCCAGTACGGGCGAAAAGGTCACCCAGGTCGGCGAAAAATGGACGACAAAAAACCAGGACCGCGGATGCGTCGGCACGGCTTGCCCCAAAAACACCACCCTCTCCTGCCAGAGTGGAAGTGCCGCTATCCGCGGCTCAATCAACGGCTCCTACCCGTGCCCGGCCGACGACACCAACGTTCCCTTCATGTCCCTCGGTGACCCGCCAAAATACTGCGACTTCTGGTACAGCGCTCGCTGCAACCAACTCACCAACGCGGAAGTCGGACTCGAAGGCTGGTGGATCCTGTCCTGCATGTCAGGGTTGGCTGGAATGGACAACGGTCTCGCCTGCGATCTCATGGAACACTACATGGGTGCGACCGGAGGTGATTATCTGGTCGATGTCGATCGTTTGTTGAAGACGCCAGAATTTGGTGCGGCGGTTGGAAAGACCCTGGGTCTTGTTGGTGACCGTGCTGTCGAAATGTGTAATGGTCCAGTCTGTAATTATACTTTCGATAGTGGATGGACCGCAATGGAATTCGAGCAGGGTAGAAGCGAGTCGGAGTTTTTTGCCTACCGTGGGATGACGTATCAGGTGAGAGGTTCCGTCGCGGTTACCCGAGACGCCAACGGAAATACCAAAACCTCCGGTAGCTACAGTGTGACCGCATATAAGTCTTGGAATTTCGACAGAAGAGAGAAATTGCGGGGAGTTCCTTTCAGTGGCCCCGCCGACGCTGCCGGTTTTGGGCTGGCCCGCGAGTTCGCGGTGGTGGGCACGAGCAGGTATCATGCCTGGTAGCAAGTCGGACGCCCGGATTCCACGAGAGGTCAATTGCACCATGCGCAAGGGGAAGGCTTTCAAACGGCTGATCGTGGTCGGGGTATGGACTCTGCTCGCCGTAGTTGTTGGCGGTGGATGCACCGACCAGGACCGGCCCGCGCCGGATCCGCGAGCATACGATGTTGACAGTGGAGACCTGTCGTTGGATGAGGGCCTGCGGCGAGCTGGGCTTACGATTCCAAAGTGTATGCAGGATGACCTGAGGTACGCGTTGGTTGATGACGGATTCGGCTACTACTACAGGGTCTACTTGAAACTGGAGTCGTCGGTCGACTGTATGAACGGATTTCTTCAGGCGAACAATTTGCGAGACCTGTTTCAGGCGAGCTCATTCGGTGGGAACGAGGCGGAGCGTCCTCTTGCCCGAGAGTTTTGGATGGATCGTGAAATCGTTAGCCAAATGGGATGGGGTATCGGCGAAAGTGAGCGCTTTCAAGAGTTTGGCGTGGGCAACGAAGAGCTGTATACCGTGGACGCGCTTGTTCAACATGTGCCGAACTCCAAGAATGCTCGGGCATATGTGTACGCCTTCCATGGCGGGTGACTCGTTGATGTGAAGCGCGACGTGGGCTAAGCGGCACGATGTCGAGGATGTGTAAATAAACGACACGCCCTGGTGACGTGGTGGGAGCGGGATTTGGTCCTGTGGTGTGCGCTGGTGCAAGTGGGCCACGAGTCCGCACGTCATTTTGCTGACCCTGCTACTGGTTGCTGGAGTTGCTGCCTGCGGGGGTCGACCAATGAGTCTGTCGAATACGGCGCATGATTTCGGTGACGAGATTCCAGCTGACTCATGAGGGGTACCCGGATAGTGCTACTGGTGTATTTCGGTCCGGCGGCGGCCGACATCGTTGATTCGTTTTCTGGCCCTGGTCTAACCCTGTCTCACGTGGACCCCTCAACAAGTCGCCGGGGGCATATATGTCATCGGAACGGATAACTACGATGAGGCTCGTCTGAGAGGGGGCTTCGGTCCAATGGGATCTACGTATGCCGCATCGATAGGCCGATACATGCAGACATCGGACCAGCTGATTTGCGGGTCAGGTGTCTTCAGTTGCTGACATTGAGGCGCTTGTTGACCGTCCTGCTTACTCTGGTACTGGTCGTTGGAGCTGCTGCCTGTGGAGCTTCGACCAACGAGTCTATCAATTATCAGGGCATGATTTCGGTGGCTGGTTTCGAGTTGACTCGTGAGGGATACTCAGATGGTGCCAGTGGAGTGTATGTCGGTCCGGCAGCAGTCGCCATTATTGATGCGGTGTCCGGTCCTGGGTTGGTCCTGTCGGTCAGTCCGGATGACCAGTCGTTTGGATCCTTCAAATACATAGCCGACGGCCGAGGGCATGCGGATGACACGGGTGACTGCTCGGTGTGGCTGCACCGGATGGACCCACCCACCGTGGAGTATGCCGGCGGTGACCGGTTGACATCCGAACAGCGTGCGGGTGTGTTGGACGGTTCCCTGGCCGTTCTCAGGGTCGGCGTTCTCTGTGATGCACAAGCCGACCGTTGGGACGCGTGACCTCGCAAATATCGATAGATGCCGATCAACCGTGGCTGCGGTGGAGTGGTTCGTTCAAACGGTGGTAAGTCGTGGTTCGGTGGGTGGTGAGTGTGTATGCCTGAGCCTCGATCCACCGATGAAGGTTTGACCGGCAGGACCCCGGCTATAGAAAGTGCCCTCTGAACTGGAAGGATAGGAGTTCTGACGCTTCTATCGCTCGGTTCGAGAGGGCACCTC
>NZ_JBSWXD010000282.1:0-3196 GCF_056160425.1 Micromonospora sp. ABR4_055 | reverse complement strand
CCTTTCTTCTTATCCTCCCCCCCCCCCCCCCCCCCCCCCCCCCCCCCCCCCCCCCCCCCCCCCCTCCCCCCCCCCCCCCCCCCCCCCCCCCCCCCCCCCACGACGGTGTCCGCCGGCCCCGGTGACCGTCGGCTGGACCACCGTCACCCACCGGCGCCACGTGAGTATCCGCCGGCCCCGGTGTCGGCTGGCCGGCCGGATGCGGCAGGCTTAGCGCATGGCTGACGGCTCCTGGTACGACGCCGACATCGACCGTGTGATCATTTCCGAGGAACAGATCCGCGACAAGACCGCGGAACTCGCCAAGCAGATCGCCACTGACTACGCCGACGTGACGGGTGGACTGCTGCTGGTCTGCGTGCTCAAGGGCGCGGTCATGTTCATGGCCGACTTCGCCCGTGAGCTCGGCCGGCAGGGCGCTCCCGTCGAGTTGGAGTTCATGGCCGTCTCCTCCTACGGGCAGGGCACCACCTCCTCCGGCGTGGTCCGCATCCTCAAGGACGTGGAGCGGGACATCGCCGGTCGGCACGTGGTGGTGGTCGAGGACATCATCGACTCCGGCCTCACCCTGTCCTGGCTGCTGAAGTACCTGGCGTCCAGGTCGGCGGCGAGCGTGGAGGTGGTCGCGCTGTTCCGCAAGCCCGAGGCGGTCAAGGTGCAGGTCCCGGTGCGGTATGTCGGCTTCGACATCCCCACCGAGTTCGTGGTTGGCTACGGCCTGGACTTCGCCGAGCGGTACCGCGAGTTGCCCTACGTCGGGGTGCTCAAGCCCGAGGTGTACGGCCGCGGCTGACCGCCGCCGGTGTGTCAGCCGTCGGGAAACTCCTCGGGACGTCCAGGCCACTCCCAGGAAACAGCGCTACGGTATGCGGTGGCGCGGGTCAGCTGACCGCGCCGACGTGGGACCAGCGGACGGAGCGCGGGTCGACCGGGCTCGCGGACGCGCACCTCGTCACCACGGTGTACCTTCGAATGACCGTGGCGCTCGGTTGGCGCCCCGGAGTGGCTAACCAGACGGTCAGAACGTCGATCAGGAGGGTCCGGGCGCTGCGGCGCTCGACATACGTATGGAACGTACGCGTTTCTTCCGCCGGCCGGTGGTCTGGATCATCCTGGTGATCATCGGTGCGATAGCGCTCAGCTCGTTCTTCACCAACGGCCCCAGCTACCACAAGGTGGACACCTCGGTGGCGCTGGAGCGGCTGGAGCAGGGCGGCATCGACAAGGCGATATTCCAGGACCGGGAGCAGACGCTCCGGCTCGACCTCGCCGAGCCGGAAGAGTTCGGCGACACCGAGACCGACCGGATCGAGGCCCAGTTCCCGTACGAGGTCGGCGACGAGATCTGGACCGACGTGCTGGCCGCCAAGGAGGCCGGCCGGGTGACCGGCCCGGCCGAGGCCGAGGTGTCGTCGGACAGCATCTTCATCACCCTGCTGGTCAACCTGCTACCGATCGCCATCCTGGTGATCCTGCTGCTGCTGTTCATGTCGCAGATGCAGGGCGGCGGGTCCCGTGTGCTCAACTTCGGCAAGTCCAAGGCGAAGGTGATCACCAAGGACACCCCGAAGACCACCTTCGCCGATGTGGCCGGCTCCGAGGAGGCCGTCGAGGAGTTGCAGGAGATCAAGGACTTCCTGCAGAACCCGGCGAAGTACCAGGCACTCGGTGCAAAGATCCCCAAGGGCGTACTGCTGTTCGGTCCACCCGGCACCGGGAAGACCCTGCTTGCCCGGGCGGTGGCCGGCGAGGCCGGTGTGCCGTTCTACTCGATCTCCGGGTCCGACTTCGTCGAGATGTTCGTCGGTGTCGGCGCCAGCCGGGTCCGTGACCTGTTCGAGCAGGCCAAGGCGAACGCCCCGGCGATCGTCTTCGTCGACGAGATCGACGCGGTCGGCCGGCACCGTGGTGCCGGCATGGGCGGCGGCCACGACGAGCGGGAACAGACCCTCAACCAGTTGCTGGTCGAGATGGACGGCTTCGACACCAAGGGCGGCGTGATCCTGATCGCCGCCACCAACCGACCCGACATCCTCGACCCGGCGCTGCTGCGCCCCGGCCGGTTCGACCGGCAGATCCCGGTCGACGCCCCGGACATGGAGGGCCGCAAGGCGATCCTGCGGGTGCACGCCCGGGGCAAGCCGTTCGCCCCGGACGTCGATCTGGACGCGGTGGCCCGGCGTACCCCCGGATTCAGCGGCGCCGACCTGGCCAACGTGATCAACGAGGCGGCGCTGCTGACCGCCCGGCAGGACGCCCGGGCGATCACCAACGAGGCCTTGGAGGAGTCGATCGACCGGGTGGTCGCCGGCCCACAGCGGCGGACCCGGGTGATGGGCGACAAGGAAAAGAAGATCACCGCATATCACGAGGGCGGTCACGCCCTGGTGGCCTGGGCCCTGCCACACGCCGCCCCGGTGCACAAGGTGACCATCCTGTCCCGGGGGCGGTCGTTGGGCCACACCCTGGTGCTTCCGACCGAGGACAAGTACACCCAGACCCGTGCCGAGATGATCGACACCCTGGCGTACGCCCTCGGTGGCCGGGCCGCCGAGGAACTGGTCTTCCACGAGCCCACCACCGGTGCCGGCAACGACATCGAGAAGGCCAGCGCGTTGGCCCGGGCCATGGTCACCCAGTACGGCATGAGCGCCAAACTCGGCGCCGTCAAGTACGGCACCAACGGCGACGAGCCGTTTCTCGGCCGGACCATGGGCCACGAGCGGGACTACTCCGATTCGATCGCCGCTGAGATCGACAGCGAGGTCCGCGCCCTCATCGAGCTGGCCCACGATGAGGCCTGGGAAATCCTGGTCGAGTACCGCGACGTGCTCGACACCATGGTGCTGGAGCTGATGGAGAAGGAGACCATTTCCCAGTCCGACATGGCCCGGATCTGCGAGCGGGTGGTCAAGCGGCCGCCGATGGCACCCTTCAACGGCTTCGGCAAGCGGCAGCCGTCCACTGAGCCGCCGGTGCTGACCCCGGCCGAGAAGGAGAACCTCGGCCGGCAGGCGGTCGCCGACGGGGCTCAAGCCGTCTTCGGCGGTGGCATGTCCGCGAACTCGGACGGCACCATGTCCGCGAACTCGGACGGCACCTCCTGAGCAGCCCTGACCTACCGTCCAGTGTAGTGTCGATACAAAAAGAAAAAAACAAACCAGGGCACCCCCCCACCCCAACCAACAAAAAAAAA
>NZ_JBSWXD010000281.1:0-3265 GCF_056160425.1 Micromonospora sp. ABR4_055 | reverse complement strand
TCGTGTTGGGGGGGTTAGGAAATTTGGAGAAGAGACAGGCCCCGATCGGCGGCCTCGGCGTCGCCGTCGCGGTCGCCGGTTGGCCGGCGCTCGTCGCGCTCGCCGTGCACACCCTCGACCCGTCGGCGGGCTGGCCGGCCCGCGCCGGGGCAGCCGCCGCCATCGGGCTACCGGTCGCGCTGGTCGCGGTCCGCCGCTGGTGGCCTGGATACCTCTGGTACGCCGGGGCGGCGCTGCCGGTCACCGTCGTCGCCACCCTCGTCGCTCCGGCCGTCGGCGCCGTGCCGTACGTGCCGGGGGAGTCCACCGGCGGGTACGTCGCCGCGGCGGCGCTGTTGCTGGTTACCGCCGCGGCCCTCGTCCCCCGTGGCGTGCTGCGACTGCTGCTGACCGGCGTCGCCGCCGGGCTGGTGCTGCCGGCGGCGGTCAGCACCCTGCCGGTACTGGCGTCGCTGCTGCTCACCCCGTACCGCTGGCTGGACGCCAGCTGGGCCGGCGTACCGGCCGGGACCGGACTCAGCCCGGCGCTGCCGGTGCCGGTCCCCGCCGCCGGGGCGGTCACCCTGGCCGTGCTCGCCGCCACCACCGTGGCAGCCGTCGCGGGGTACCGGGCGCGGTACGCGGTGCTGGCCGGCGGACCGGTCGCGCTGGTCGCCCTGCTGGCCGCCCTGGCCAGCGCCGGTACGCCGTGGCCGGTGGTGCCGGCAATCAGCCTCGCCGCCGGACTCGCCGGGCTGGTGGTCGCCGCCCGGTCCACCGCCGCACCGCAGGTGGCGGTCACCCTGCTGGTCGGTGCCCCGCTGGCCGGGGCCGGGTTGGCCGGACTGCTGCCCACCCGGGTCAGCACCCTGACCGCGCTGGCCGCCGTGGTGGCGTGCGCTGCCGGAATCGGCGCGGCGGGTCGCCGTACCCCGGTGCGGGTTGCTGCCGGGGTCGTCGCTGTGGTCGCCGGCAATGTTCTCGCCGCGACCGCCGTGCACGCCGCCGACCTGCCGGTCCGGGTCGGCGGGTACGCGGTCCTCGCCGTCGCCGCGCTGGCCATGGCGGTCGGCGCGGTGCTGACCCTCCGGTCGGCCGCCGGGGGCGTACGGGGGCGGGCCGAGTCGATCGGCGTCGAAGTAGCCGGGCACGCCGCCGCCGGCGTGGCTGTGCTGATGACGGTCGGCTCGGCCCGGTACGCCGCCGGGGTATGCACCCTGTGGGGCGTCGTGCTGGGTGCCCGGGCACTGCTGGCAACCGTCCACCCGGTGCCGCTGCGGCCAGGCGAACGGCAGGCGGTGCCGCACCGGCCGTGGGTGCTGGTCATGACGGCCCTGGCCAGCGAGATCGTCGCCTGGTGGCTGCTGCTGACCAGCGAGCAGGTGGCGCTGGCCGAGGCGTACACGCTGCCGGTGGCCCTGGCCGCGCTCGGCGTCGGCTGGCTGACCCTGCGTGCCCAGCCGCAGCGGTCAAGCTGGCTCGGGTACGCCCCCGGCCTGGCCGCCGCCCTGCTGCCCAGCCTCGGCTCGGTGCTGGTCGCCGACGGTCAGCCGGTGCGCCGGCTGCTGCTCGGGGCCGGGGCGGTGGCGGCGGTGCTGCTCGGTGCGGCGTACCGCCGGCAGGCCCCAGTCATGATCGGCGGTGCGGTGCTGGCGGTCCTCGCGGTGCGGGAACTCGTCGCCGTCTGGGACCTGCTGCCCCGGTGGAGCTTCCTGGCTGTCGGCGGCCTGGCGTTGATCACTCTGGCGGTCACCTACGAACGCCGTCGCCGGGATCTGCGCAGATTGCGTACTGTTGTCGGCCGGATGACCTGACCGGGAGGGGGCTAGCGTCACCCGGGTTCCGGGGGGAGACAGGATTACCCCACGCGGCGGATCCCCGCAGACTGGAGACGTCGCCGGTCCTCGCCAGCACCTCGCACCGCCAGTACCCCTGCACCACCACCCCCGAATCGCCGGCCCCGACAGGCCGGGACAGCCACGGAAGGCATTCGATGACTGCTGCCGCACCCACCCTTACCAGCCCTCGCCCGCGGGGCAGCGACTACGCCGACCTGTCGCGGCGGGTGAGTCAGGCCGGGCTGCTGGACCGCCGACCCGCCTGGTACGCCGCCCGGATCGTGCTGACCGTCGGGGCCTACCTGGCCGGCTGGGCGGTGCTGTTGGCCGGCGGGGACAGCTGGTGGCAGCTGCTGACCGCCGTCGGGTTGGCGATCGCCGCCACCCAGGTCGCGTTCCTCGGCCACGACGCCGGACACCGGCAGATGTTCCGTACCCGGCGGGCCAGTGAGACCGCCGGCCTGCTGCTCGGCAATCTCGGGGTCGGGCTCGGCTACGGATGGTGGATGGACAAGCACACCCGGCACCACGCCAACCCGAACCACGTCGACGACGACCCGGACGTCGGAGCCGGGGCGCTGGTCTGGACCGAGGAACAGGCCGTCGCGACCCAGGGCTTCGGCCGTTGGCTGGCCCGCCGGCAGGCGTACCTGTTCTTCCCGCTGCTGCTGCTCGAAGGCCTGGCGTTGCGGGTGGCGAGCGTCCAAGCGGTTATCAACGGCCCGGTGAAGCGGCGCGTCGTGGAGGGGCTGCTGCTGGCGGTGCACACCGCCGCGTACCTCGGGATCGTCTTCGCGGTGTTGTCGCCGGTGCGGGCGGTGGCCTTCATCGTGCTGCACCAGGCGCTATGGGGTCTCTACATGGGGTGCGCGTTCGCGCCGAACCACAAGGGGATGCCGATGTTCGGCCCGGACGACGACCTGGACTTCCTGCGCAAGCAGGTGCTGACCTCCCGCAACGTGCGCGGCGGCTGGTTCGTCGATGTACTGCTCGGTGGGCTCAACTACCAGATCGAGCACCACCTGTTCCCCAGCATGCCGCGGCCGCATCTGCGGTACGCCCAACCGATCGTGCGCGGCTACTGCCAGGAACGCGACCTGCCGTACACCGAGGCCGGGCTGATCGACTCGTACGCCGAGGCGCTGCGCCACCTGCACTCCGTCGGCCAGCCGCTGCGCTGACCCACCCGGCTGCCGCCGCTGACCCACCCGGCTGCCGCCGCTGACCCACCCGGCTGCCGCCGCACTCATGATCACTTGACGAGAATTCGGTTTGCTGCCGGCGTGTCGCCCAGCTCAGCATCAAGTGATCATCATGACTGCCGGGTAGCAAGCGCGGGGCCACCCCCATGGGTGGGACCACCCCCCCAACCGGAATCCCTCCCCCCCCGTCTTCCTTCTCTTCCCGTTTTCCCCCTCTCCCCACCTGTTTCGCCATCAAACAAATCC
>NZ_JBSWXD010000280.1:0-3392 GCF_056160425.1 Micromonospora sp. ABR4_055 | reverse complement strand
CCACTCTGGCGAGTTGGGTGAGATGGAATACACGCAGCGGAGTTTCAGTAACCCGGAGGTGAGGGGAAGCGAGGACTACATCACCGGCCGTGGCGGCTGACCGCGGTCGGTTCCGACACCGACCGGCCGGCCGGTGCCGGTCGGCCGAGGCCGGCCGGTCAGCGCCGGCGGTAGCTCACGTCGGCCGACCAGTGCAGGAAGCCGAGCCGGGTGTAGAGCCGTACCGCGGCGGTGTTCGACTCGTCGACGTAGAGCATCGCCCGGTGCAGCCCGGCGGCGGCCAGATGCCGCAGCCCGGCGAGGGTGAGCGCGCGGCCGAGACCGCCGCCGTGGGCGGTCGGATCGACCCCGAGTACGTAGACCTCGCCGACCGCCGCGTCGGCGTGCACCTTGGTCCAGTGGAAGCCGAGCAGCCGGCCGGTCGGATCCTCGGCGAGCAGGAAACCGGCTGGGTCGAACCACGGCTGCGTGATCCGGGCATGCAGTTGCGGCAGCTCCCAGCGGCCCTGCTCGGGGTGGTCGGCGAACGCCTTCGCGTTGAGCGCCACCCAGGCGGCGTCGTCCTGACCCGGCACGAATGACCTCATCCGTACCCCGGCTGGCAGGGCCGGCTCGGGCAGCGGGTCGGTCAGCTTGCGGCGCAGCTGCAACAGCACCCGGTCGCGGACGAAGTCGTGGTCGAGGGCGAGGGCTGCGGCCGACGGGTGGTCGCCGTGCGCCCAGACGCGCAATGCGGCCGTCGGACCGGCGGCGTCGAGCAGCCCGGCGAGCAGTCGACGACCGTACCCGCGTCGCCGGTGTGCCGGGTGGACCACCAGCTCGGCGACCGGGCCGGCCGGATCGGTCGGGTCGAGATGCGCGTAGCCGATGGTCTCGCCGGCCGGGTCGGCGAGCGTGAGGTGCCGGGCGGAGGCCGCCTCCCGCAGTCCGATGACGACCTGCTCCGGCAGCGGGTCGGCACCGTCGGTGTCGGCGGCGACCGCCGCCAGCTTCAGCACCCGGTCGACCTGGGCAGGGTCGAGCTGGTCGAACCGAACGACGGTCATGCTCGCTTGGGTCGCCGACTCAGCCACGTGCCCCACCGTATCTCCCGTCCGGTCCGCCCGTCGCGGCGGATCGTCGCGGTCAGATCTGGCCGGTGCGCAGGTGCAGCCGGCGGCTGCGCTGGTCGGCCGGTTCGGCCATCGGCGGCAGCGCGTCGACCAGGAAACGTTGCCGCAGGTTCGGCAGGATCGTACGCAGTGCCAGCACCGTGCCGGACCGGTTGCCGCCGGCATCGTGCAGCAGTACGACCGACCCGGGTACGGCCTGCGCGGTCACCGTCGCGGTGATGCTGCCCGCACCGGGCTGGAAGTAGTCGGCCGGGTCGATGGTCCAGTGGATCGAGGTCATGCCCAGTTCCCGCGCCACCTCGACCACAGCGGGAGTCCAAAAGCCACCGGGTTGGCGGTAGTAGGAGACCGGGTGGCCGGGGGCGGCGGCCCGGATCGCCTCGGAGGTCCGGGTCAGATCGGTGCGGATCGCGGCCGGCGGGTAGCTGCCGAGGCCGAAGTCATGGCTCCACGAGTGGTTGCACAGGGTGTGCCCGTCTGCGGCAATGGCCCGGACCAGCTCCGGATGGGCGACCACGTTCCGGCCGACCAGGCAGAAGGTCGCCTTCACCCCGAACTGGCGGAGCACGTCGAGGGTCTGCTGGGTGTGCACCGGGTGCGGGCCGTCGTCGAAGGTGAGGGCGACCGCGGCGCTGCCGCTGGTCTGCCGGGTGCCGTGCGGTCCGCTGCGGTCGGGGGCAAGTGGGGCGTACGCCGGCAGCCGGGCCGCCGAACGGTCCGGGTCCGGTGCCCCGGTGGGTGACGGCGGCGACGCCGTGGACCGGGCCGGTGGTGGCACCAGGTCGGGGTCGGGTCCGCTGCGGGTCGGGCCCGGTGCCGGCGCGGGCGTGGGGTCGGGGTCGGCCCGGTCGGCCGGTGCACTGCTGGAACCGAGAAGGTACGCGCCGGTCAGGACGGCCGTCACGGCCACGGCGGCGACGGTCAGCCCGCGTAGACCCGCCAGCACCGTCACTGCAGCCCTCCCGCCGTCGGTTCGGTCGTCGGCCCGACGCTAGGAGGTTGCAGCTGGCTGATTTAGATGAAACGGTGAATAACCGATATAGACGGTCTATTCGGACGAAAATCTGAGGCGCCGTCCGGACAGATCCGGATGGCGCCTCAGCTGATGTTTCGGCGTTGCGCCACCGTGAGGTGGCGGAATCCGCTAGACCGGCAGCGGTGCGGGCTCGGTGTCCGGCAGCGACGAGCGGCTCGGCGGCACCACGAACTTGTAGCCGACCTGGCGGACCGTGCCGATCATCGACTCGTACTCCGAGCCGAGCTTGGCCCGCAGCCGCCGCACGTGCACGTCGACCGTACGCGTACCGCCGAAGTAGTCGTAGCCCCAGACCTCGCGCAGCAGCTGGTCGCGGGTGAAGACCCGCCCCGGGTGCTGGGCGAGGAACTTGAGCAGCTCGAACTCCTTGTAGGTCAGGTCGAGCGGGCGGCCCTTGAGCTTGGCGGCGTAGGTGTCCGGGTCGATGGTCAGCTCGCCGGCCCGGATCAGCCCGCCCGCGCCTGACGTGGCGTTGGTCAGCCGACCTACCGCCAACCGCAGCCGCGCCTCCACCTCGGCCGGGCCGGCGCTGGCCAGGATGACGTCGTCGACGCCCCAGTCGGCGTTCAGCGCGATCAGACCGGCCTCGGTGACCACCGCGACCAGCGGGACGCCCAGACCAGTGGCATGCAGCATCCGGCAGGTCGCACGGGCCTCGGACAGCTCCGACCGGGCGTCGACCAGGACCGCGTCCGGGCTCGGCCCGGAAACCAGGGTGCGGACATCGCGGGGCGCGGTCCGCACCGAGTGGGGGAGCAGGTCGAGTGCGGGCAGTACGGCCGACGGCTCGCCCGCACGGGCCGTTACCAGCAGCAGGATTTCCACACATCACCTCCGTCCTCGCGGCCTGTCCTGGCCGCGCGTGGTGACCGCGGACGCCGGCCACGTGGCCGTCACCGCAGACAGTGGCGTCGAACCCCGGCTTCGCTGACGGGTGGTTAAGCCATGAGCTTAACCGATTAGGTGCCGGAAACAGCGGGGCGGTGAGCTGTTCATCTGTGCAGTCGGCCATAGCGCCCCGCGCCGTCGCCAGCGGGCCACCCGCCGCGTCTGGCACCATCAGGGCGTGCATCCCTCCACGCCATCCGAGACCGGTCGCGGACAGTGGCCTGACGGTAGCCGGGAGTCACCGCCCGGGCCACCGCCCGGCGGGCGGCCCGGCGGCATGCGGGGCGGCCCCGGTCGCGCCGTCGTCCCAGGGCCGCCGGAGCCCGGCCCACCGGTGCCGGGTCGAGCACCGGCCC
>NZ_JBSWXD010000279.1:0-3485 GCF_056160425.1 Micromonospora sp. ABR4_055 | reverse complement strand
TAGCTGAAACCAGCTCCCACCAGCGGACTAGCGTGACGCGCGGGCCGAAGAAGCACCCCGCAGACACACCCCCCTAAACAGCACTGTCCCCGGTCATGTCGTACGCCGTGGCGAGCACCACCGCATTGTTGATGATGTTGCTGTTGGCACCCCAGAAGTAGGCACCCCGGTGGCCCGGCATCGGCAACCCGTACGCCTGACTGTCCCCAGTATCGAGGTAGGAGTCGGCGGCGGCCACCACCGAGGCACGGATCCGGTCCCGCTCCTGCGGGGCGAGCCCGTTCGGCACGGTGGCCAGGTCGAGCCGGCCGAGCGCGGCGGTGGAGCCCCAGCCAAAGCCGGTCGCGTCGAAGACGTCCCGGGTGTGGTGCGGCGAGGCGGTGACGTCGTCGAGGTAGCTCTGCTCGCCGGTGGTCAGGTACATCTCGGCCGCCGCCCAGTAGAACTCGTCGCTGACGTCACCGTCGCTGTAGGCGCCACCACCGTTGCCGTCGGCCGGGTCGGCGAGCCGGGCCGGGTTGGCCTTGGCAGCCGCGTAGGCCGTCGTCGCCGCAGTCCGGCACTGGTCGGCGAACGCGGTGTCGTACGGGGCGTACAGCCGGGCGCACTGGGCGGTGACGGCCGCCAGGTTCAGCGTGGCTGCGGTCGACGGCGGGTGCAGCTCCCGCAGCTCCGGGTCGTCCTCCGGCTGCAGCGGCAGGCCGGTCCAGTTCCGGTCGTGGATCTTGTGGTGCGCCATCCCGGCGAGCGGTTCACCGGCCGGCACCTGCATCCGCATCAGGAACTCCAGCTCCCAGCGGGCCTCGTCGAGGATGTCCGGCACGCCGTTGTCCCGCTCGGGCACCCGCAAGGTGCCGTCGCCGAGCCCGGCCCCGCCGTCGGCGCTGGGCGCGGTCTTGGTCCGCTCGAACGCGCTGAGCAGCTGGTAGGTGGCGATGCCACCGTTGACCACGTACTTGCCGTGGTCGCCGGCGTCGTACCAGCCGCCGCGTACGTCGAGTCGGTAGTCGCAGACGCCGGGCTGGCACGGCACGTCGATGTCGCCCTGGTTGGGCGCGACGCCGACATGGCCGGCGGGGCGGGCGTACTCCTCGCCGACCAGGTCCGCGTCGATGGCGATGCCGCTGCGCTGGATGTAGAAGAACTGCAGCGCGTCGGAGCGCAGCTGCTGGTAGATGTCGCCGGAGATGGCGAACGGGTAGCTGGTCTCGCCGTCGGTGTCCAGGGTGAACCCGGTGCCGGTGCCCCGGTACGCGGAGAAGTCGATGCTGTGCGTCTGCTCGCCGGAGGCGCTGTCCAGCCCACGTACGGTGCTGGTGCCGCTGGCCACGACCGTCCCGTCGGCGTCGTGCAGTTGCCAGTCGAGCGGCTCGGTGGCGTCGGTGACGACGGTGGCGTTCTTGGGTCCGCCGGGCAGGTAGCCGACCTGGTTCACCCGTACCCGTGGCCCGGTGTCCGGCATGTACGGCGGCTCCTCCTCGCCGCCGCGCAGCGAGACGTCGTCCAGGCAGAAGGTGTATTCGTCGGCGTTGCCGCCGACCTGGAAGGCGAGCTGGGCCCGTTCGGTGTCCTCGCTGGCGACGAAGGTCGCCTCGACCCGCGAGGGTTCGGCGGTCAACGCCAGGTCGCGGCCGAAGTAGCCGGTGTACGGGTCGGCACCGAGCTGGACCACCGCCCGTACGGCGGCGGCCGGTTCGGCGGACGCCGTGAAGCCGATGGTGTACTCCTCGCCGGTGATCAGCGGCAGGCCCTCCTGCAGGATGCCGGCGTCCCACGGGTTGGCCAGCCCGGTCGGGACGGTGGCGCAGAGCCGTCCGTCGACCACCCGGGGGCTGGTGGTGCCGTAGCTGATCCAGCTGTCGGTGCCGTTGCTGAAGTCGCCGTTGGTGATCTGCTCCGGCCCGCCGGGTGGGGGACCGACAGTGTCGTCGCTGAGCAGCGAGACGTCGTCCAGGCAGAGGGTGTAGTCGGCGGCGCCGCCGCCGAGTTGGAAGGTGAGGGTGCCGTCGGGGGAGTCGAGGTTGGCGGTGAACTCGTAGGTGAACGTCTCGGCGTCTGGCCCGAGGTCGAGCTCGCGGCTGAGCACGGTGGTGTAGGGCTCCGCGTTGAGCTGAACGTTTGCCCGTACGGACGCGGGAACGTCGCTGGCGGCCGTGAAGGCCAGTCGGTACGCGGCACCGTCGATGAGTTCGATGCCGTTGTGTCCGATGCTGGCGTCCCACGGGTTGGTGGTGCCGCCGGGCACGCTGGCGCACAGTTGGCCGTCGGTGGCGGCCAGGGTGACGTTCTCGGTGCCCCACCAGGGGGCTGTTCCGTCGTCGAAGGTGCCGTTGACGATATGTTCGCGTTCCTCGGCGTACGCCGTCGTCACGGTCAGGGTGGTCAACGCCAGGACGCTGGCACTGGTGCCGGCGAGCAGCGCGACCGTCCGGCGTCGTCTGGATCGGGTCACGGGGTTCCTTCCGCGCGGGGGACTGGGAGCGCTCCCATTGATCTGAGACGATGTTGCCAGGGCGTTACCGGCGTGTCAATCACATCATGTGTGGCGGGTCGCGCGACCGGTGCTAGGTGTCCGTTACGCGGTATTTAGTAGTTTATGCCCAGCGGGCGGCTGTGATTCTCCATGATCTTTAACATCTGCATGCTGATCTACTAGAGACATTTCGGCCCTGTTCCTGGCAGGCTGCCAGCCATGACCCTGAAGCTGCGTTCCGCGGCGGTGACCGACCGCGGCCTGATCCGGAGCGGGAACCAGGACTCCGTGCACGCCGGCGACTGGCTCGTCGCCGTCGCCGACGGCATGGGTGGGATGGCCGCCGGGGATCTGGCGAGCAAGATCGCGATCGAGGCGATCGCCCCGCTCGATGCGGCCGTCGCGGACGATGAACTGGTACCGAGGCTGCAGTCGGCGGTCGAGACCGCCAGCGCCGGAATCCGGCAGGCGATAGCCGAGGATCCGGCGCGGGAGGGGATGGGAACGACCCTGACCGCCCTGCTCTTCGCCGGGTCCGGCGTGGCGATCGCACTGGCACATATCGGCGATTCGCGGGCGTACCTGCTGCGGGGCGGCGCGCTGGAGCAGGTCACCCGGGACGACACGTTCGTGCAGATGCTGGTCGACGAGGGCGTCATCACTGCCGAGCAGGCCGCCAGCCATCCGCGCCGAGCGGTGGTCACCCAGGCGTTACAGGGGGAGAACGTCAACCCCGCCTACCAGGTCTTCGAACCGCAGACCGGCGACCGTTGGCTGCTGTGCAGCGACGGGCTGTCGAACGTGGTGCGGGCGGAGAGCATCGCCGAGGTCCTGGCCACCTACGCCGACCCGCAGGCGGGCGCGCAGCGGCTGGTCGACCTGGCGATCCGGGCCGGCGGGCCGGACAACATCACCGTGGTCATCGGCGACATCACCGAAGTCACCGGCGACATCACCGGGTAACGGTCGCCGAGACGCCGGCTGCGGCCGGCCCGGGAGGTCGGGGCCGGCC
>NZ_JBSWXD010000278.1:0-3562 GCF_056160425.1 Micromonospora sp. ABR4_055 | reverse complement strand
CTTTCCGTCCTTCCCCCCCCGCCTCCCACCGCTCCCCCCCCCCCCCCCCCCCCCCCCCCGGCACTGGTGCTGGCGCTGCACGGACTTTCGATCGGTCAGCTGGCGGTGCCGGTCGGCGTGCTCGTCGTCGTCCTGCATCTGGTGCCCGCACTGGTCGCCCGGCTGCTGCTGCGTCGCCGTCGGCGGGGCGCGGCGGATGCGCCGGACCCGGCGACCTGACTGTCCGTACGATCTGCTGCCCGCCAGTCCTGCCCCGTCAGTCCGGTTCGACGGGCAGCCACAGGTCGCAGGTGGCGGTGCTGAAGTCGGCCGCACGTTCGAGGAAGGCAACCATCGACGGACCCGGCCGCAGCCGCCACGGGTTGGACGGGAACCACTCGGTGGCGGTCGCGGCCCAGGCCGCCTGCAGGGTCTGCGGGTGCGGTCCGGCGGTGCGGAACACCGCCCAGGTGCCGGCCGGCACCTCGACGGAGTCGAGGTCGGCGGGGATGGCCGTGTCCGTGTCGATGGCGACCCCGTGCAGGTAGGTGAGCTCGGTGCCCTCGGTGCTGTCCGGGTCGAGGTCGTGGAGAATCTGCAGCAGTCCGGCCGGCTCGGCGTTGCCGAGCGACTTCAGCCGGGAGTGCTCCTGGGCCGGTAGTGCGGCGATGTGCCGCTGGATGTGCGGGCTGACGCCGTGGTGGATCAGCGGGACCCGGGCCGCGTGTCCGACGAGCCGGAAGGCGGGCCGGTCGATGATTCGGGTGTGCATCGGAGTGTTCCCTTCGACGGTCAGGCGGAACCTGAGCTGTGACTGGGTGCGAAGGGGGCCTCCGCGACGGCGCACGTCACCCGGGCCGACACCGTGTACGGCCCGGAAGGCCCGCCCGAACGCCTCCGTCGAGCCGTACCCGTACCGGACGGCGATGCTCAGCAGATCGTCGTCGCCGCGAACGAGGTCGGCGGCGGCGACGGTCATCCGGCGGCGGCGTACGTACTCCGACAGCGGCATGCCGGCCAGCGACGAGAACATCCGGCGCAGGTGGTACTCGGTCGTGCCGAGCGTGCCGGCCACCGCGTCGACGTCGAACTCCTCGGTCAGGTGCTCTTCGACGAGGTCGACCAGCCGATTGAGTGCCGAGATCACGAAGCCTCCCTTCGCCGTTCAGCCTGGCCGAACCCGCCTCGGCGGCGCCCGACTTCTGCGGCCCGATCCGATCATCCGCGACCGACCCGGCCCGGGGCGCGCCGGTCGGAAGGTCAGCCGATGTTCGGGCTGCGGCGTTCGAGGAGGACGACGTCACGCCAGCGGCCGTGATGGCGGCCGATGCGTTCGCGGGTGCCGATGGTACGGAAACCGCATCCGTGGTGCAGGGCGATGCTGGCGGTGTTCTCGGGGAAGACTCCGGACTGGATGGTCCAGATGCCGGCCTGTTCGGTGGCGGTGATCAACTGCTGGAGCAGTTGCCGGCCGATGCCGCGCCCGCGGGCGTCGGGGTGGACGTAGACGGAGTGCTCGACGACCCCGGCATAGACGCACCGGTCCGAGACAGGGGCGCAGGCGGCCCAGCCGACGACGGTGTGCACTCCGGCGGCGGGGTCGACGGCGACCCAGCGGTGGTCCGGCAGGCGGGTGGCCGTGAAGTTGTCCCAGGAAGGCGGCTCGGTCTCGAAGGTAGCGTTGCCGGTGGCGATGCCGAGCCGGTAGATGTCGAGTACGGCGTTGCGGTGTGCGTCGGTCATCGGGGCGAGGACGAGTGGCGGTGCCTTGTCGGCGGTCAACGGGTGACTCCGGTGGTGGCGATCGGGACGTCGAGTAGCTGGGACAGGGCGGTGAGCCGGGCCGGGACGATCCAGTAGTACACCCAGGTGCCGCGACGCTCGCAGTCGATCAGACCGGCCTCGCGCAGCACCTTGAGGTGGTGCGAGATCGTCGGCCCGGTCAGGGTGAACGCGTCGGTCAGGTCGCAGACGCACACTTCGTCGCCAGCCTGGGACGCGATCAGGGACAGCAGTCTCAGCCGCACCGGGTCGCCGAGGGCCTTGAAGCCGCGGGCCAGGCTGGCGGCTGCGTCGTCGGTCAGCGCCTGGTCGGTCAGCGGGGGGCAGCAGGTCGACGCGTCCGGCACGATCGACAGCTCTTGTCTTGACACTCGTCTAGTTTGACAATTGTCGAGTCAGGTCGCAACCTCGTTGTTTAAATGTTGGTCTAATCAAGTTCGGCGGCGCGGATGTCCCGTGTTCAACTCGCCCTGCGCGTCGCCGACGAGCAGCCGAGCCGGGCCGTCAGCCGGCCACGCTCCGGGGCCGGGGCTCGCGCCACATCGGCCAGATCGGCGGGCCGTCGGGCAGCCGGACCGGTCCGTGCGGTCGGTAGCCGTGCCGGAGGTAGAGGTCCCGGTTGCGGGGCGTGGTCGCCTCCAGGTAACCGGGGGTTCCGTAGCCGTCCAGATGCCGGTGGTGGTGCCGCAGCAGCGCACTGCCCAACCCGCCGCCCTGCCGCCACGGCGCCACCGCCAGGTAGGCCAGATGCCAGTGCGGCTGCCACGGATGGTGCGCCGCCAGGATCCGGCCCAACGCGGCGAAGCGGGGTTGCCACCGTCCGGTCGCGGTGAGCAGTTGCAGCTCGTGATTGCTGACCGTCTGCGGCTCGGTGGGCGTACGCCGCCCGCGCGGGTGCCAGACCGCGATCCCGCTGAACTGGCCGGCGATGTGCACCGTGCCGCCGGCCCGGATGGCGTGATCGAGCTCGATGGTGAACAGCGTCCGGAAGATCTCCGTCCGTGCCTCCAGGTCGCCGACCAGCCACTGCGACACCGGCGCGATCAGGAACGCCTCGGTGAGCAGCGTGGCGGCCTGCGGAAGGTCGTCCACTCCGGCGGTACGGATCGTCACGGCGGCTGGGTGGATCGCGGTCATCAGCGGCCTCCTGCCGGTCGGCGTATCTGCGTGACGGGTTGCCCAGCCGGTGGGCCGGGCAATGCAGGTGACGTCCGTGGGACCGGGCCGGATGGCGTAGCGGCAGGTCAGATGCCCGACACTTGTACTGTCGCTGGTGAGAACTGCAATACGCCGACCGGCGTCGGTGTGACAGCTGGTCCCGTTTGTGGCAGCTGGTAGCCGAGTGTGCTGGAGGCTCGATGGCGACGTTCACGGGATGCCGGACGACCAGGCGGCGGAGGTGCTGCGGCGCGACCGCGACCAGTCCGGCACGCCGTTCGGGCAGCCCTGGCCGCTGCCGGCCTGGCCGGATGTGCCAACCCGGTTCGTCGTCTGCCGCGACGACCGGTTCTTTCCCGCCGGGTTCATCCGTGGCCTGGTCGCGCAGCGGCTCGGCATCACGCCCGACGAGATCGGCGGTGGCCATCTGGCGGCGCTCACCCACCACCGGGAGCTGGCTGACCAGTTGGAGTCGTACCTCCTCGACTGACCCAACCGGATTGCCCGCCGAGCGTGAGCCCGGCGCGCAACCGGACCGGGGGGGGTGCCAAAACCCCAAACCCCCAATCCCGGTTCATGGCCTCTCGAGCCAGGCAGGGGCGAAGCGAACAAGGATTGGAGAGAGATCAACGCTCAGGAGAAA
>NZ_JBSWXD010000277.1:0-3626 GCF_056160425.1 Micromonospora sp. ABR4_055 | reverse complement strand
ATCCACAGATTCGCCAGAAGCCGGAGCCGTCCCGCCCGGATCAGGGCTACTTTTGGAACCTGGTGCCGTTCCACCAGTTGGCGCCCGGCACCGCCGCGTTCTCCGCGTCGTACCGGTCCTTGTGACGCCACCAGTCCCACGGGTGCTCGAGCTCGTCCTCGCGCCGGCCGAGGTGGGTGATGTCCAGGTAGTTGTAGAAGTTTTTGAAGATCTCACCACCCCGGTCGAAGATCGAGTAGGTGAAGTAGACGTCGTCACCGTCGCGGTAGAATGCGCTGACGCCGGGCGACTCGCCCTGCTCGGTGGAGACCTCGTAGTCGTAGTTGAAGTCGCTGCCGAACGACGAGTACCAGGGAATCTCCCAGCCCATCCGGGCCTTGAACGCCTGGAAGTCGGCCAGCGGAGCCCGCGAGATCATCACGAAGGTGGTGTCCCGGGCCCACATGTGCGACAGCTCGCCGACGCTGTCAGCCTGCATCGAGCAGCCGATGCATCCCTCCTTGTCGCCCGGGGCGTACATGAAGTGCCGCACGACGAGCTGGCGGCGCCCCTCGAACAGGTCGAGCAGCGTCAGCGTACCGTTCGGCCCCTCGAAGAGGTATTCCTTCTCCACCTTGACCATCGGGAGATCGCGGCGCTCTTGGGCAATCATGTCCCGCGCCTTGGTGACTTCCTTCTCTTTCTCCAGCAGCGCTGTGCGTGCCGCCAGCCATTCTTCTCTGGAGACAACTTGCGGAGGGTTCATCAGATCTCCTCAGAACTTCGGCCGGAACCATCCATGGCCAGAATGACAGGGAACTGGTCGCCGGTACTTCTCCCCGCTTGCCCAGCGCGGACTACGAGCTGAACGTCCGCTCCTTCAGCCGACGCCGCTCGATCTTGCCCACCGGGGTCCGGGGAATCTGCTCGATGAACTCGATCTGCCGGATCTTCTTGTACGGCGCCACCTGTTCGGCGACGAACGCCATGAGCTCCTGCTCGGTGGTCGGCTCCTTGGCGACCACGAAGGCCTTCGGGATCTCGCTGGCCTCCTCGTCCGGCACGCCGATGACCGCCGCGTCCGCCACCTTCGGGTGGGTCATCAGGACCGCTTCGAGCTCGACCGGGGAGACCTGCTGGCCCTTGTACTTGATGAGCTCCTTGATCCGGTCGACCAGGAACAACTCGCCGTCGTCGTCGAGGTAGCCGAGGTCACCGGTGTGCATGAACCCGTCCGGCCGGAGCACCTTGCTGGTCACCTCGGCGGCGTTGAGGTACCCCTTCATCACGTGCGGACCCCGGATCAGGATCTCGCCCCGCTGGTGCGCACCGAGCTGCGCCCCAGTGGTCACGTCGACGATCCGGCACTCGACATTGGGCGCCGTGCGGCCCACCGACGCGGGCACCAACGGCTCCTCGAGCTGCATGAACGACGTCATCGCCTCGGTGAGGCCGTACCCCTGGGCGATGTGACAACCGAGACGTTCCCGGCAGAGCCGGGCGATCTCGGGGTCGAGCGCGGCGCCGCCGGAGACGATCGACCGGACCGACGACAGGTCGTACCGGTCCGGCAGCGGGCTCCGGGCCAGCAGCACGGCGAGCGTGGGGACAATGTAGAGGCGGGTGATCCGGTGGTCGTGGATCGCCTTGACGTACCCTTCCGGGTCGAACCGCGGCATCGTCACGATCGTCGCGCCCTGCAACAGGCTGGCGCTCATCACCATGATCAGACCGAACGCGTGGTGGAACGGCGGCATGGCGAGCACCTTCTCGTCCGCGCCGAGCGGCGTGACCGTCCTGGTCTGCAGCACGGTCGCGACGATGTTGCGGTGCGTCAGCATCACCCCCTTGGGGCGTCCGGTGCTGCCGCTGGAGTGCAGCAGCGCCGCGACGTCACTCGCCGGGTCGATGGCCACCTCCGGCGCCGGGTCGTCACTGAGCAGCTCCGACAGCGACGTCGCGCCGTCCGCCGCGCCCATGACCACGATCTCCTCGACCTTGGTACGGGCGGCCAGCGCCGCCGCCTTGGGCACCTCGGACGGTACGGTCACCAACAGCTTCGCGCCGGCGTCGGTGAGGTGGCCGGCCAGATCGTCGGGCGTGTCGATCGGGTTGAGCACGACGACCGTGCCGCCGGCCAGCGACGCGGCGAGCACCACGATCGGATACTCCGGCACGTTCGGCGCGAGCATCGCCAGCACGTCGCCCCGGCGGAAGCCACGGGCGTGCAGCCCGGCGGCCAGCCGACGCACCATCGAGGCCAGCTGGCGGTACGTGTAGCCGTCGCCACCGGCCACGTCGACCAGTGCCGTACGGTCGCCGTACTGCTCGGCGCGCTGCAGCACGAACGCCGGCAGCGACAGGTCCGGGATGTCGACGGTCGTCGGCGTCGGAGTGGTGGTGGTCACGACTTCGCCTCCGCGCGGCTGTAGGTGCTCAGCCCCGGCTGGTAGGCGCGCTTCTCGAACTGCTTCAGCGCGACGTTGACCCATTCGTTGCCGCTGAGCCGGGACAGCTCCCAGAGCTTGGCCTGGTCGTAGTCGATGGCAGTCGGCAGGTCCATGGTGGTGGTGCGCTCGTAGACCTGCTTGGCCAGTTCCAGGGTGATCGGGTTCTTCTTGGCGATCTTCCGCACGATCCGGTCGGTCTCGGCGTCCAGCTGGTCGGCCGGCACCGCCTTGTTGACCAGGCCGTACTCCTGTGCCTGCTGGCCGGTCATGGTGTCGCCGGTCAGGATGTAGTAGAGCGCCTGCTTGCGGGGCAGGTTGTGGGTGGCCGCCCAGGTGGCGCCGCCGGCCGGGAAGATCCCGAAGTTGATTTCCGACAGGCCGAACAGTGCGGTCTCCGACGTCACCGCCAGGTCGCAAAGGCCGGTGACCAGCAGGCCGCCGCCGAACGCGAACCCGTTGACCTTGGCGATGGTCACCGCCGGGAACGCCTTGAGCCGCTTGAACCAGGTCAACGCGATCAGGTTGGTCCGGTAGAACAGCTGCGGGTCGTCGAACGGCTGCAGGAAGCACTCCTCGAGGTCCATCCCGGCGCTGAAGCTGTCGCCGACGCCGGTCACCACGACCGCCTTGACGTTGCCGGCCGCCTCGATCGTGTCGAGGGCCTGGTTCATGTCCCGGTGCATCTGCGGGTTCATCGCGTTCTTCTTGGCCGGGCGGTTCATGTAGATGGTGGCCACCGGGCCGTCCATCTCGAGGTTCACGGTTTCCAGCACCATCATCTCAGTTCCCTCTTTCCGGTCGGGCAACGAAAAATGCGCGCAGTTGACCTTGGCCGCTCGGCCGTACAATCCGGATTTCGACAGTGCAGCCTCCGGTAGGCCCGCCGCGCTACGAGCATCACAAGTACCGATCCGGCACGCTTCTTTGGTGTTGCCTTGCCCCGATGGTCAGCGAAATCCGATACGGCAAGATTCACCGCACCGCTTGCCGAATATTGCCCACAATCGCCGACCGAACTGCAGGGAACGGCATTCTGGGAGAGGACACGCTGGAGCCTGGTCCGCAAGAATTCCGGGATGGTGGTCCGCAGCCCCCGGACCACCCGCAAGGTCGCGGGGGGGGGGGGGGGGGGGGGGGGGGGGGGGGGGGGGGGGGGGGGGGGGGGGGGGGGGGGGGGGGGGGGGGGGGGGGGGGGGG
>NZ_JBSWXD010000276.1:0-3806 GCF_056160425.1 Micromonospora sp. ABR4_055 | reverse complement strand
GCTGCGCGCCGACCGCGAGCGCATGCGCCGGGTCGGCGAGCCGGCGGATGTGACCGGCCGGGCGGAACCCGTTGATGATCTCCAGGCTCGCGGCCAGAAACCGGTGCGCGGCCCGCCGGGCCTCCGGTGACGCACCGGCGAGCGCATCCGGCGCCAGCCCGCGCCGGCCGTCGGCCGGTGGGCCGGCGGTGGTCGCCGACCGATCGGTGACCACGGCGCCGGGTGTCGCCTGGGCCAGGTCGAGCGCCAGCTGTACACCGGGATGGGGGCCGGGACGCAGGTCGAACTGAGCCGGCTCGTCGGTGAACGGCGGGTCCAGCGGCGGGGCGGGCCGCAGTCGGACGGGGGGACGTCGGATCCGGGTCGCGACAGTCATCCGAGCTCCTGTTGATCTTGCGTTTGCCTTCGTTTGCCTTCGGCAGACCGATTTGAAGCCAGCATGACACCGTCCGTCAACGTCTGTCGATGACGGTGTTCGGACAACCAGTAGTCGCCGGACTACTCCGGCTCGCGCTCGATCAGCGGGTTGCTCTGCACCCACTGCGCCGTCTCGGCGTACTTGCGCTGGATGTACTCCTCCAGCTGGGCGCGTTCCACCCGCCACTGTCCGCGGCCGCCGATCTTGATCGCGGGCAACTCGCCACTGCGAACCATGTGATAGACCTGCGAGTCGGATACGTTGAGTTCGGCGGCGACGTCGGACAACTGCAGGAACCTCGGCTCCACGGTGACTCCCGGCTCGTCTACGTCGGTCGGTTCAGTGTGCCACCGTGGCCCCGGTGGCCCGCTCGGCGGCGTACATTGCATCAGCGACGACATCTGTGGGGGGCGAGCGTGTCCAACAACCTGCTCCGGGTCTACGTCCCGGCCACCCTGCCGGCGCTCGCCGGGCTCCGCGGCACCGGCCAACTGGCTTCCGACGTCGCGCACACCGTGACCCCCGCGCTGCGGGAGTGGTACGTCGAGGGTGACGAAGAAGAGTTGGAGTACGTCGCGTTCACCCGCGCCGCCCAGGAGTCACTGCGCCACCTGCGCGACGATCCGGCCGCCCCGCGACGGCGGGTGGTGATCGCCGTCGACCTGCCGGCGGACGCGTTGAAACGGTCCGTCGCCGAGCTTGGCTCCAGCACCGTGACGCTGGCCGGCCCGATCGCCTTCGCCTCGGTCGCCGCGGTGCACGTCGACGGCGACGAGGCGGTCGACGACGTGTCGGCGGCGGTGGACGCCGTGTCGCAGGCCGCCGCCGGCGACCCCGACGCCCAGTTCGTCGTGGACGGTGCCGAGGACCACGAACTGGAGTGGTACGACGTGTCCGAGCTGGATACGCTGCTGTGACCGGGCCGGCTCGCCCGGCTCAGCCCATGTGCGGGTAGCGGTGGCCGACCGGCGGCACGAACGTCTCCTTGATCGTGCGCGGCGACGTCCAGCGCAGCAGGTTGTGCTTCGACCCGGCCTTGTCGTTGGTGCCGCTGCCCCGGGCGCCGCCGAACGGCTGCTGCCCGACGACCGCACCGGTCGGCTTGTCGTTGACGTAGAAGTTGCCGGCCGCGTACCGCAGCATGGCGCCGGCTCGGTCGATCACCCGCCGGTCGGTCGCGAACACCGACCCGGTCAACGCGTACGGAGCGATCTCCTCGGCCTGGGCCACCACGTCCCAGAACTGGTCGTCGTCGTAGACCGACACCGCCAGGATCGGGCCGAAGTACTCGGTGCTGAACACCTCGTGCCCGGGATCGGTGCAGGTCAACAGGGTGGGCCGGACGAACCAGCCGACGCTGTCGTCGACCGTGCCACCGGCCAGCACCTGACACGACGGGTCGTTGCGGACCCGGTCCAGCACGGCCGCGTGCCGGGCGAACGCCCGGTCGTCGATGACCGCGCCGCCGAAGTTGGTGAAGTCGGCCACGTCGCCGTAGGGCAGTGACTCGACCGTCGCGACCAGTCGGTCCCGCAGCCCGGCCGTCCACAGCGACTTCGGCAGGTACGCCCGGGACGCCGCCGAGCACTTCTGCCCCTGGTACTCGTACGCGCCCCGGACCAGGGCGGTGTGCAGCGCCGCCGGGTCGGCGCTGGAATGCGCCACGATGAAGTCCTTGCCGCCGGTCTCACCGACCAGCCGAGGGTACGAACGGTACCGGCCGATGTTCTCCCCGACGGTCCGCCACAGCTGCTGGAACACCCGAGTGGAGCCGGTGAAGTGGATTCCGGCCAGATCCCGGTCGGCCAGCGTCACCTCGGACACCGCCAGCCCGTCCCCGGTGACCAGATTGATCACCCCCGGCGGCAGCCCGGCGGCCTCGAACAGCCGCATGGTGAAGTGGGCGGCGAACTGCTGCGTCGGCGACGGCTTCCAGACCACCGTGTTGCCCATCAACGCCGGCGCGGACGGCAGGTTGCCGGCGATCGCGGTGAAGTTGAACGGGGTGACCGCGTAGACGAAGCCCTCCAACGGGCGGTGGTCGAACCGGTTCCACACCCCCGGCGCGGACCAGGGCTGCTCGGCCAGCACCTGATGACCGAAGTGCACGTTGAACCGTAGGAAGTCGATCAGCTCGCAGGCCGAGTCGATCTCCGCCTGGTAGGCGGTCTTGGACTGACCGAGCATCGTGGCCGCGTTCACCGTGTCCCGCCACGGGCCGGCCAGCAGGTCGGCGGCGCGCAGGAAGACCGCGGCCCGTTCGGCGTACGGCAGGTTGCGCCAGCCCGGCGCCGCCTGCTTGGCCGCTGCCACCGCGGCCTCGGCGTCGGCCGGCTCGGCGTTGCCGGTGACCCCGAGGACGTGCCGGCGCCGGTGCGGCATCACCACCTCGATCGGCGCGCCCGCCGCCATCCGCTGCCGGCCGCCGATCGTCATCGGCAGTTCGATCCGGTCGGCTGACAACTCGGCGAGCCGGCGGCTCAGGTCGGCCCGCTCGGCACTGCCCGGCGCGTAGTCGCGGATCGGTTCGTTGCGGGGGTCGGGGGTGGCGGAAACGGCGTCCATCACAGGCTCCTGGCGTGATCTCGACAACGTCGGCGAAAGACGGACCCGTCGGGGCACCCGGTGGGGCGGCCACGGCGACGCGGTCCGGGTCCCATCGTCGCACGCCCAGCTGACCCGCACGCCGATCCGCGTACCCTGGTCGGCACCGGGCGACAGCGCGTCCGACGACCAGGAGGGCACCAGCGATGAGCAGCCAACCCGCAGCCGCCTCCGATGCCGAGGTGGGCCCGGACGGCTCGGACGCCGCGATGGTCCCGCACGACGGCCCGGACGGCTCGGTCGGCGCGGCGGTCCTGCTCGGTTGGCTCAGCCTCGCCTGGTTGACCCTGCTGATCGTCTCCGTGCTGAGTACCCTGGGGTCGTCCACCGACGGGGTGCTCGCGGTGACCGAGACCGCGTACGGGCTCCCGGCGGTGATCTTCGCGGCGCTGATCGCCGGAGCGGGTGTCGGACAGGCGGTCCGCCGGCTGGCGCACCGGTGGCTGGGCGCGGCGGCGGTGCCGAGACTGTTTGTCGCCCTCGGCTGCGGAGCGTCGACCGGCGTCGGTGCCGCCGCCGCTGTCGTGTTCGGCGACGGCCGGGGCGGGTCGGCCGTCGAGATCCTCGGCTGGGCGCTGTTCGCCGGCGCCACGGTCGGTGGTGCGTTGACGGGTCTGCACCGTCGTGCCGGCCTGCTGACGGCGGCGGCCGCCGCCGGCGCGCTGGGGGTTGCCAGCACAACAACCACCCCAGAACCCCCCCAAAGGACGCCGCCGTAACTTTTCTCAACCCCCCCCCCCCCCCAACCCTCCCCCTCCCCACAGCCCCCACTAGTCCTCCTCCC
>NZ_JBSWXD010000275.1:0-4013 GCF_056160425.1 Micromonospora sp. ABR4_055 | reverse complement strand
GCTGGCCGGCCCGGCGGCCGGCCTGCTCTCCGCCTGTGCCGGCAGCGACCCCGGCACGGGTACGGAGACCGGCGCCAAGAGCGCCGACAACCCGTTCGGTGTCGCCGACGACAGCAGCGTCGACGTCGTCGTGTTCAACGGCGGCCTCGGCGACGAGTACCCCGAGTTCGACAAGACGCTGTTCGTGGCCAAGCACGACAGCGTCACGGTGAACCTCAGCTCCACCCAGAAGATCAAGACCGAGCAGCAGCCGAAGTTCTCCACCACCCCGGCCGACCTGATCAACAACTCGGGCGCCGACCTGATGGCGATCGACACCCTGATCAACGAGGGCGCGCTGACCGAGCTGACCCCGCTGCTGGACGCGCCGAGCTGGGACGACCCGGCCGTCAAGGTGCGCGACACGCTGCTGCCCGGCACCGTCGACGACGGTACGTTCGACGGCGAGTTCTTCCAGCTCAACTACGCGTACACGGTGTTCGGTCTGTGGTTCGACCAGGCCTTGTTCGACCGCAACGGATGGGCGGTGCCGACCAGCTTCGACGAGTTCTTCACCCTCGCCCCGAAGATCAAGGCGGCCGGTGTCGCGCCGTTCGCCTTCGCCGGCAAGTACCCGTACTACATGCGCTGGCCGATCATGACCTGGATCTGGCTGGCCGGTGGCCGGCAGGCGGTCGTCGACATCGACAACCTGACCGAAGGTGCCTGGCAGACCGACGCGGTCACCGCCGCGATGAGCGCCGTCGAGAAGATGGTCGCCGACGGCTACACCCTCACCGGCAGCGACACCCTGACCCACACCGAGTCGCAGCAGGCCTGGCTGGACGGCAAGGCGGCGTTCCTGCCCTGCGGCACCTGGCTGGAGAACGAGATGCGGGCCACCATCCCCAGCGGCTTCCAGATGAAGATCGCCCCGGTGTGGAGTGTCGGCGCTGCCGACGCCGCCCCGTACGGCACCGTGCAGGCCGGCTCCGGCGAAGGCTGGATCGTGCCGAAGAAGGCCGCCAACGCCCCCGGCGGCATGGAGTTCCTGCGGGCCATGCTCTCCAAGGAGGGCGCCGGCAAGTTCGCCGAGCTGACCAGCTCGCTCGCCTCGGTGAAGGGCTCCGGTGACAACGTCACCACCTCCACCGCGCTGACCTCGGCCAACGAGCTGATGAGCAACGCCCCCGGCGACCTGGTGTCGTTTCGTCACCCCGACTGGTACGCCGACCTGGACAAGGTGGAGCAGAACGCGATCGGTGAGCTGATGGCCGGTCGGATGACCGCCAAGGAGTTCCAGGACACCCTGCAGCAGGCGGCCGACGAGATCGCGGCGGACGACGCGGTGAACAAGTTCACCCGCTCCTGAGTCGTCGCTCCGCTGACCCGACCGAGCAGAAGGTGACCTGACGATGCAGCACGGAAAGGCCCGGTTCGTGACGGGCTTCCTGGCACTGCCGGTGGCGCTGTACGTGTTCTACGTCGTCTGGCCGTACGCCCAGGCGGCCGGCTACTCGCTGACCAACTGGGGCGGCTACTCCGACACCCAGGAGTTCGTCGGGCTGGCCAACTACGTCCAGATGTTCGGCGACGAGCTGATCCGTACGGCGTTCTGGCACAACGTCTTCTTCCTGGTCACCCTGCCGTTGTTCACCATCGCGCTGGCCCTGTTCCTTGCTTTCCTGCTCAACGTGGGCGGGCGTGGGGACAGGGCCGGCGTGCGGGGCGTCCGCGGCTCCGGCGTCTACAAGGTGATCTTCTTCTTCCCGCAGGTGCTGTCCCTGGTGCTGGTCGCCATCATGTGGGGCGCCATCTACCGGGGCGACAGCCAGGGGCTGCTCAACGGCATCCTGATCAGGATCGGTCTGGTCGACGCGGAGCAGCCGCTGAAGTTCGTCTCCGACCCGACGCCGTTCCTCGGCGTACCGGCGGTGCTGTGGTGGCTGCTGCTGATCGCCGTCTGGGGCGGGGTCGGCTTCTACATGGTGCTGTTCTCCGCCGCCATGCAGTCGATCCCGAAGGACATCTTCGAGGCGGCGATGCTCGACGGGGCCAGCCGGGTGACCAGCTTCCTGCGGATCACCCTGCCGCTGCTGCGCGACAGCATCTCGGTCGCCTGGGTCTACCTCGGCTTCATCGCCCTGGACATGTACGCGCTGGTCTTCGTGATGACCCCCAACCAGGGCGGCCCCGACCACGCCAGTGAGGTGTTCGCGTCGGTCATCAACTTCACCGCCTTCAACAAGGGCCAGTTCGGCTACGCCTGCGCGATCGGTGTCGCGCTGGCCATCTTCACGCTGCTGCTCGCCGCGATGCAGTTGCGGATCACCCGCCGTGAGCGGATCGAATTCTAGGGAGGGCCGCGCGATGAGTACTGTCACCAACCCACCGACCAGCGCGGCCGGCCCGCCGCCACCGCCGTCGAAGACCGCCGACGGTCGGCGTACCGCCCGGGCGCGGCCGCCCCGGCGGGCCGGCGCGGTCAGCGACTCCTTCTTCAACGGCTTCTCCCACCTGTTCCTGCTGATCTGGGGCGCGATGGTGGTGCTGCCGCTGCTGTGGGTGGTGATGTCGTCGTTCAAGGACGACGCGCAGATCATCCGGGAGCCGCTGTCGCTGATCCCGGACCAGCTGCACTGGGAGAACTTCGCCCGGGCCTGGGTCGACGGCGGCATCGGCGACTTCTTCGTCAACACCATCCTCATCGTCGGCGGCGGGGTCTTCCTGACCATGCTGCTCGGTTCGATGGCCGCCTACGTGCTGGCCCGGTACGAGTTCCCCGGCAACCGGGTCATCTACTACATGTTCCTGTCCGGGCTGACCCTGCCGGTGTTCATGGCCGCGGTGCCGTTGTACAAGGGTGTCTACAACACCGGCGTGTTCATCCCACTGCTCGGCCCCAACAGCCACGTGATGCTGATCCTCGTCTACGTGGCCTGGTCGCTGGCGTTCACGGTCTTCTTCATGCACTCGTTCTTCAAGACGCTGCCGACCACGGTCGCCGAGGCGGCGATGGTGGACGGCGCCTCGCACAGCACACTGTTCTTCCGGGTGATGTTGCCGATGTCGAAACCCGGGCTGATCAGCATCGGCATCTTCAACGTGATCGGCCAGTGGAACCAGTGGTACCTGCCGTACCTGCTGATGCAGCCCAACGGCGGCGAGGCGAAGAACCAGGTGATCGCCCAGGGCCTGATCGACCTGTCGGTGAACCAGGGCTACAAGTCCGACTGGTCGGGCCTGTTCGCCGGGGTGACCATGGCGATGCTGCCGGTGCTGCTGGTCTACATCGTCTTCCAGCGGCAGGTGCAGTCCGGCCTCACCGGCAGCGTCTCCAAGTAGGCGACGTCTCCAGGCCGCCGGTGGTGGTCAGTGCACGTATATGACGTCGACCATGTGCGCGCCCCCGGTGCGCGGCGGCGACAACAGATAGGTGGTCGACGCGGGCACCGCGAAGTAGAACGTCCAGCTGCTGGCATACCACCAGTTCGTCTGGTACAGGACCCCGCCGATCGGGTTGCACATGTAGTTGCTCACCGCCGCCTCGGCGGCATTCGCCGGCAACATGACGGCGATGATTGCGCTGAACGCGACGAGGGTACGGCGTAGTGCTTTCATAATCGTCCTCCCGGTGATTGAGGCGGATCTCGAATCTAACCGGCTGATTGACCCTGAAAAATGTTTCACTAGGTTCTCGACATACGCATTTCTGCGTTCTTGACGTGATCCTGACCATTGCCCGCCGGCACGGTTGCCCACCTGGGGTTCGCGGGTCTGATGCATGTGTGGCATTGCGATGCCACACATGCATCAGACCTGGAGAGCACCTGCCTCCGGCCCGGCAGGCGCGGGGACTGCCGGGCCGGCGGCCGTCGCACCCACGACCAGGGCCGATGTTGTCGTACGCCGGGGCAACAATGGTCGGGTGCTGGTGGCGGTGGCGGCGGGTCCGGGCGGCGGCGGCGTGCGGCGGCTGCTGCACGCCGATGGGCGACCCGCCGGCCCGGTCGAGGCCGTGCCCGACCTGGCGG
>NZ_JBSWXD010000274.1:0-4065 GCF_056160425.1 Micromonospora sp. ABR4_055 | reverse complement strand
CCCCCCCCCCCCCCCCCCCCCAAAACAAACCCCCCCCCCCCCAAACAACCGGCTGTGTCTTGGGGGCTCGGAGATGTGGAGAAGAGACAGGCCCCGGTCGGCCCGGTCGGCCCGCTTGCGCCGTTCGTTGAAGTCCCGCATCCGCTGCGGGTAGCCGACCAGCGCCACGTCGTAGATCGGGATGGCCATCTTGTGCGCGAAGCGACGGGCGGTTTCCGGACCGTCGACCCGCCGACGGGTCCACTCACCGTCGTACGCGATGAGCATCACCGTCGTCTCGGTAACCGTGGTCCGAGGCTCGATGAACGCCTCGACCCCGCGGCGGCTGCGGACGAACTCCTCGAGATGGTCGAGATCAGCCCGGTTCGCCGGCCGTCCTCCCGGTGCCCCGCTCGACTGCTTGCGCCGACGAAACCACGCCACCGGCGTTCCCCTCCCCCAGCTGACAAAGACCGCGCGGGTGCCGGCCGGGCGGCCTGGTGCGGTCGGGCCGGGCCCGGCTGTCCGACGCCCGCGCGCATAGACGGACAGGGCAAGCCTACGTTGCGACCACGTGTCCTTGGGCACCTCGTTGAGCGTTCAGACACTACAAGTGACAAGATGACCGGGGAAAGTCTGCCCGTTCCATGGGACGACGCAGGGGACGGCCCTCCTGTGCAGCGACGTGACCTGGGAGTGAACTGTGAGTGAGCCGAACGGCGGGACCTTCGACCTGGTCATCCTCGGCGGCGGTAGTGGAGGCTACGCGGCTGCCCTGCGCGCCGTACAACTCGATCTGTCGGTAGCCCTGATCGAGAAGGACAAGGTCGGTGGCACCTGCCTGCACCGTGGCTGCATCCCCACCAAGGCGCTGCTGCACGCCGCCGAAGTGGCCGACAACGCACGCGAGTCCGAGCAGTTCGGTGTCAAGGCGGACCTGGTCGGCATCGACATGGCCGGGGTGAACAGTTACAAGGACGGCGTGGTCGGCCGGCTGTACAAGGGCCTGCAGGGCATGATCAAGTCTTCGAAGATCACCTACGTGGCGGGCACCGGCCGGCTGGTCGGCCCGGACACCGTCGAGGTCGACGGAGCCCGGTACACCGGCCGCAACGTGATCCTGGCCACCGGGTCCTACTCGCGGAGCCTGCCCGGCATCGAGGTCGACGGCGAGCGGATTCTGACCAGCGAGCACGCGCTGGAGCTGGACCGGGTGCCGTCGTCGGCGATCGTGCTCGGCGGCGGGGTGATCGGTGTCGAGTTCGCCAGCGTCTGGCGCTCCTTCGGCGTCGACGTGACCATCGTCGAGGCGCTGCCCCGGCTGGTCGCCGCCGAGGACGAGGAGTCGTCCAAGGCACTGGAGCGGGCATTCCGCAAGCGCGGCATCGGGTTCAAGACCGGCAAGCCGTTCGAGAAGGTCGAACGCACCGAGTCCGGCGTCCGGATGACGATCGCCGGCGGTGAGACCCTGGAGGCCGAGCTGCTGCTGGTCGCCGTCGGGCGTGGGCCGGTCACCGCCGACCTCGGATACGAGGAGCAGGGTCTGAAGATGGACCGTGGCTTCGTGCTGACCGACGAGCGGCTGCGGACCAATCTGCCGAACGTCTACGCCGTGGGCGACATCGTACCCGGCCTGCAGCTGGCCCACCGCGGTTTCCAGCAGGGCATCTTCGTCGCCGAGGAGATCGCCGGCCGCAGCCCGGCGGTGGTCGACGAGAGCGGTATCCCCCGGGTCACCTACTCGGACCCGGAGCTCGCCTGGGTGGGGTGAACAGAGGCGAAGGCCAAGGAGCAGTACGGGGCCGACAAGGTCAAGACCTACAACTACAACCTCGGCGGCAACGGCAAGAGCCAGATCCTCAAGACCACCGGCTTCGTCAAGCTCGTCCGGGTCGTCGACGGCCCGGTCGTGGGACTGCACCTGGTCGGTGCCCGGGTCGGCGAGCTGATCGGCGAGGCACAGTTGATCTACAACTGGGAGGCCGACCCGGCCGACGTCGCACCACTCGTACACGCCCACCCGACCCAGGGCGAGGCGCTGGGCGAGGCCCACCTGGCCCTGGCCGGCAAGCCGCTGCACGCACACGCCTGACTAGAGGAGTCTTGTAGATATGCCGGTATCGGTCACCATGCCCCGGCTCGGCGAGAGCGTCACCGAGGGCACCGTCACCCGCTGGTTGAAGCAGGAAGGCGACCGGGTCGAGGTCGACGAACCGCTGCTGGAGGTCTCCACCGACAAGGTCGACACCGAGATCCCGTCGCCTGCGGCCGGGGTGCTCACCCGGATCGTGGTGAGCGAGGACGAGACCGCCGAGGTGGGCAGCGAACTCGCGGTCATCTCCGGTGGTCAGGAGGACGACGGGCAGCAGGACGACGGTGGGCGGACCGCCCCCGCTGCGAGCGCGCCGCAGGAACAGCCTGCGGAGCCGGAGCCGGCCGCAGCGCCGGAGCCGGCCCAGCCGGCGGACGGCCCGCCGCCGACGTCTGGTGGCGACGCCACTGCGGTCCGGATGCCGGCTCTCGGCGAAAGCGTCACCGAGGGCACCGTAACCCGCTGGCTCAAGCAGGTCGGTGACGCCGTGGAGGTCGACGAACCGCTGCTGGAGGTCTCCACCGACAAGGTCGACACTGAGATCCCGTCGCCGGTCGCGGGGACGCTGCTGGAGATCAAGGTGCCGGAGGACGACACCGCCGACGTCGGTGCCGAACTGGCACTGGTCGGCAGCCCCGGCGGGGCCTCGGCTCCGGCGGCACCGGAGCCGGCCGCCGCACCGGAGCCGGCCACCGCGCCGCAGGCCGACCCCGCCCAGCCGCAGCCGGCGGCACAATCGGAGCCGGCCGCTCCCGCGCCGGCCCAGCCGGGTGCCTCGTACGCCAGCCCGGCCCCGGCCACCGAGTCCGCCTCGCCAGCGCAGGCCGCACCGCCGGCACCGCCGGCACAGCAGACCGCTCCAGCGGCCCCACCGGCCAGCGCCAACGGTGCCGGCGGTTACGTCACCCCGCTGGTCCGCAAGCTCGCCGCCGAGCAGGGGGTCGACCTGGCCTCGGTGCGCGGCACCGGGGTCGGCGGGCGGATCCGCAAACAGGACGTGCTGACCGCGGCCGAACAGGCGCGGGCCGCAGCCGAGCGGGCCAAGGCCGAACAGGCCAAGCCGGCGGCACCGGCTACGGCACCGACGGCGGCCAAGGCGCAACCCAGCCCGCTGCGGGGCCGGACCGAGAAGATGAGCCGGACCCGGACGGTCATCGCCAAGCGGATGCACGAGTCCCTGCAGAGCTCGGCCCAACTGACCACGGTCGTCGAGGTCGACGTGACCAAGATCGCCCGGTTGCGGGCCCGGGTCAAGGGCGACTTCCAGGCCAAGCACGGCGTCAAACTGTCGTTCCTGCCGTTCTTCGCGCTGGCGGCGGTGGAGGCACTGCGCACCTACCCGGTGGTCAACGCCTCCATCGACATGCAGGCCGGCACGATCACCTACCCCGACGGGGAGCACCTCGGCGTAGCGGTGGACACCGAGCGGGGTCTGCTGGTGCCGGTGATCCGCGACGCTGGCGATCTCAACCTCGGTGGGCTGGCGCGGCGGATCGCCGACGTGGCGGAGCGGACCCGGACCAACAAGATCGGGCCCGACGAGTTGTCCGGTGCCACCTTCACGCTGACCAACACCGGCAGCCGTGGGGCGCTGTTCGACACCCCGATCGTGCCGTTGCCGCAGGCCGCCATCCTCGGCACCGGAGCGGTGGTGAAACGCGCCGCGGTGGTCGACGACCCGGAGCTCGGCGAGATCATCGCACCCCGGTCGATGGTCTTCCTGGCGCTGTCCTACGACCACCGGCTGGTCGACGGCGCGGACGCCGCCCGGTTCCTCAGCGCGGTCAAGGAGCGGCTGGAGGCCGGCGCGTTCGAAGGCGAGCTCGGCCTGTCCTGACGGCGTTCCACGACAGAGCGACCCCGGTTGCCGTAGCGGGGGGGGGGGGGGGGGGGGGGGGTGGAGGGGGGGCAGAGAGGTACCGCCCCCCTCCCGGACGAGGCGCTGCTGCATAACCACGCCCCCAACAACCCCCCGAATCTACCCCCCACCCGAC